>CBDUKC010000009.1:0-25708 GCA_965367705.1 uncultured Maribacter sp.
TAAACCAAGGACAGTATGTGATGACCAATCAAATTTTCCCAAGAGATACTTACACTACCCTAGAATTTCTGAACACATCTGGTAAGGCGCTAGAAGTAAGTGCTTTTAGTGAGCGTTCTGTGCAACGAATTTGGAAAGAATAGTAGAAGTATAATTTCTTCTAAACCTTTTTAATCTCGGATTATTCCGAAGCGCTGAAACTCCATTTTTCAGTATGGAATGTTGGTGCTATTAATATTTTTTAAAGTTTATTAAAACAAAAAAATCCCTACCAAAAGGTAAGGATTTTATGTGGTGCCTCCAGGAATCGAACCAGGGACACATGGATTTTCAGTCCATTGCTCTACCAACTGAGCTAAGGCACCATGTCGCTATAAGCGGCTGCAAATATAATTTCAAATTTATGATATACCAACTAAATCTTAAAAAAAGCGTAATAAGATTTCAGAAGTGCCAAGATTTTGAATATAACTGGTTGTATTTCAATACGCTGTAAAACAACCTAATTTATGCTATTTGAAATGTGTATTCCATTGTTGAATTGTATGCCATGCACAATGCTCATTATCATAAATTCTTCTTAATAAAATCTAAAAGCCCATAGAGGTACAGGGTATAAATCTGTATTTTAGGACATCAATTTAAATGAAACTGAATTATGTTACATCATAATTCTAAACGCTTCTGTAGTATTCCGGTTGATTGAATAACGAATAACACTTGGAATTTCGCAGATATAACTTAAACAATAGATGAAAAGAAGAAATTTTGTTCAATTATCCGGAATGGGTGCAGCATCGCTATTGCTGCCGACTACTATGATGGGGAACGATATTCATGCGGAAGCCCTTTTGGAGCCAGGTATGGATGTACTCGTGAAAAAGCGAATGGCTGATGTTGCTTTGAATACGGCAAAAACTATGGGTGCTACCTATGCGGATGCCCGAATTGGTCGGTATCTTAATCAATACGTATTTACCAGAGAGGACAAAGTTCGAAGCGTTCAAAATACAGAGTCATTTGGAATTGGAATTCGAGTAATTGTTAATGGTACATGGGGCTTCGCTTCTACCAATAGTGTTACTGAGGATGGAATTAAAAATGCCACCATGCAAGCAGTAGCTATTGCAAAAGCCAATTCAAAATTCCAGACCGAGCCTGTAAAATTAGCGCCAGTGCCGTCGCATGGAGAGGTTTCGTGGAAAACCCCCATTAAAAAAGACTTTAAGGAAGTTCCTGTCTCGGAGAAGGTAGATTTATTGTTGAACGCGAATGCCGCGGCCATGGACAATGGGGCCAACTTTGTAAATTCCAGTCTTTTTATGGTGAACGAGCAAAAATATTTTGCATCTACAGACGGTTCTTATATAGACCAAGATGTGCATCGTATTTGGCCTACGTTCGGTGTTACCGCAATAGATCGTGGTGCAGGTTCCTTTAAGACTCGCCAAGCAATGAGTGCGCCAATGGGTATGGGGTATGAGTATATGGATGGTTTACCTTCTGAAAAATTACAAGGTCCTGCCGGTATTACCTTATATAGAAATAGCTATGATATCGTGGAAGACGCTGTACAAGCTGCTAAACAAGCAAATGAAATGCTTACCGCGAAATCAGTGGACGCCGGAAAATATGATTTGGTGCTAGAACCTAACCATTTAGGATTGACCATTCACGAATCCGTAGGGCATCCTTTAGAATTGGACAGGGTACTAGGTTATGAGGCCAATTACGCAGGAACTAGTTTTGCAACCTTAGATAAGTGGAAATCTGGGGATTTTAATTACGGAAGTAAACTGGTAAATCTCGTTGCTGATAAAACACAAGAAGGTAGCTTAGGTGCCGTTGGTTATGATGATGAAGGTGTAAAATGTAAGGAATGGGATTTGGTGCGCAATGGGACTTTAGTTAATTATCAAGCCATTAGAGATCAAGTAAATATTATTGGTCAGAATGAGTCTCATGGTTGTTGTTATGCACAAAGTTGGAATGATGTACAGTTTCAACGTATGCCAAATGTCTCCTTGGAACCAGGTAAAGAAAAATATTCCATTGCCGAAATGATCAAGGATGTTGAAAAGGGAATTTATATTGCCGGTAGAGGTTCGTATTCTATTGATCAGCAACGGTATAATTTTCAATTTGGAGGAACCGTCTACTACGAGATTAAAAATGGAGAAATTGTTGGCATGTTGAACGATGTAGCCTACCAATCCAATACGCAGGAATTTTGGAATTCTTGTGCTAAGATTTGCGATGAGGGGGATTACCGAATGTTTGGATCTTTCTTTGATGGAAAAGGACAACCGTCACAAGTAAGTGCGGTATCGCACGGTAGCTCAACTACACGATTTAATGACATCAATGTAATCAATACAGGTCGTTCTATTTAAACCATACACAACTCAAAAGAAAAGACAATGGCAATATATACAGAACAAGAAGCTAGAAAAATAATGGAAAAAGCGTTGAGCTTTTCCACGGCAGATGTCTGCGAGGTAAATTTAAACGGAAGCGAAAGCGGAAACATTCGGTATGCACGTAATTCGGTATCCACAGCGGGTCACCAGTCTAATCAGAACTTGGTCATACAATCCAGTTTTGGAAAAAAATCAGGAACAGCTACCATAGATGAATTTGATGATGCTTCCTTGGAAAAGGTGGTAAAACGAGCTGAAGAACTAGCAAAGCTTTCTCCAGAAAATTCAGAATTTATGGAGCCTTTGGGCCCGCAGCAATACGATGAAGCCATAACATATGTTGATGCTACAGCAAAAATAAGTCCAGATTATCGGGCGGAAGTTGCTAACAGTAGTATCGTACCTGCCAAGGCGAAAGATGTTACTGCTGCAGGATTCTTAGATGATTCCAGCAACTTTAGTGCAATGATGAATTCTAAAGGTCTTTTTGCGTACAATAAATCTACCAATGTAGACTTTACGGTAACAATGCGAAGTAATGACGGAACTGGCTCAGGTTGGGTCTCAAGAGATTATAATGATATTACAAAGTTCAACTCCGCTAATGCTTCAAAAATTGCAATCGACAAAGCAGTAATGTCCATGGAAGCTAAGGCGATTGAGCCTGGAAAATACACCGTAATTTTAGAGCCCGCTGCTGCTGGGGATCTTATACGTAATATGAGTAGATCTTTTAGTGCAAGAACGGCAGATGAAGGCCGTAGTTTTATGTCTAAAGAAGGTGGTGGAACAAAAATGGGAGAAAAAATTGTAGATGAACGTGTGAATCTATGGTCAGACCCCTTAAATCCAGAAGTGCCTACTGGTACTTGGAATGGCGCAGGACAACCATTGAAGAAAACATCTTGGATAGAAAACGGAGTGGTCAAAAATTTGGCATATGATCGTTTTTGGGCTCAAGAAAAAGGAGTAGAAGCCGTTCCTTTTCCCAGAAATCTGATCATGGGTGGTGGTGATGCTTCTTTGGAAGATTTAATCAAAAGCACCAAAAAAGGAATTTTGGTGACACGTTTATGGTACATAAGATCTGTTGATCCGCAAACCTTATTGTATACAGGTTTAACAAGGGATGGGACGTTTTATATTGAGAATGGTCAAATAAAATACCCGGTTAAAAACTTCCGTTTCAATGAAAGTCCAATAATCATGTTGAACAATCTAGAGACCCTTGGAAAGCAAGTGCGAATTGATGGGAATCTAATTCCGTACATGAAGATTCGCGATTTCACCTTCACTAGTTTGTCAGACGCGGTATAGCTCAAACAATACAAAAACATGCTGGTTGTAACTTTTGTGTTACAACCAGTTTTTAATTAAAATCAATTAGAATTACGGTCGTTGAGCAATGCTTTTTTCTTTACGAGACTACAATATGAATCCGGTGATTGGGATGTAGACCAGCGTATGCCGTCTAATTTGCTGAATTCTTTGGTAGAGTATACTACCCTAAAAGTAGATGCCATGGAGAATATTGTGCCACTTGCCAACGATGCTGTTTTTAAAAGTCCGTTCTGTTACCTTTCAGGTCACAAATTGGTACAGTTCACTAAAAAAGAAAAAGAGAATTTTAAAAAATACGTAGAGAATGGCGGTTTTGTATTTGTAGACGACTGTAACCACGATATTGATGGACTTTTTGCGAAGTCCTTTGAGCGTCAGATGGACGAATTGTTTGGTGTGGATGCGCTTCAGAAAATACCAAATAATCACGAAATCTATTCTATCTTCTTTACGTTTGAAGATGGTCCACCTACCACATCGCAGGAATTGAATGGTTGGGGAGATGATTTGGTACACGAGTATCTCAAGGCTATTGAAGTGAATGGTAGGGTAGGTGTCTTGTATAGTAATAAGGATTATGGCTGCGAGTGGGACTATGATTTTAGGAACAAACGCTGGTATAAAATTGACAACACACGATTTGGAGTAAATATCGTGATGTACGCATTAACCTCTTAAAAGGATAAAATGGACGAAAAGCTGCTAACGGCGGAAAGGGAAATAACGGCACTAACGACTAAGTTGGTGTTGCTAAAACAGGAAATTGCTAAGGTAATTGTAGGTCAAGAGGAGACTGTAGAGCAATTGCTGATTACTTTTTTGGCTGGGGGTCATGCCTTATTGGAAGGTGTTCCGGGCTTAGCTAAAACCCTGCTCATTAAAACGATATCACAGGCCATAGAATTAAAATTTTCTAGAATACAGTTTACGCCTGATTTGATGCCATCGGATATTGTAGGCACCGAAATTTTGGAAGAAGACCATACTACGGGTAAGAAATTCTTCAAATTTAATAAGGGCCCCATATTCGCAAATATCATTTTGGCAGATGAGATTAACAGAACTCCTCCTAAAACGCAGGCAGCTTTGCTCGAAGCTATGCAGGAATTTGAGGTGACTTATTCCGGTCAGACCTATCCTATGGATAAGCCATTTTTCATCCTGGCTACTCAAAATCCAATTGAGCAATCAGGCACCTTTCCCTTACCGGAAGCACAGCAAGATCGCTTTCTGTTTTATATTAAAATCGGGTATCCATCCGAACAAGAAGAAGCATCAATTTTGCAACGCACTACCGGTTCTAAAAAAGCAGCGGTACAAAAGGTTTTGGATGGTAACGATATCATACAGTTACAGAAATTGGTACGCGATGTACCTATTAGTGATGAACTTATAGGCTATGTAAATAAGATTGTTAGGGCTACGCGACCTGAAACTACGAACAACAGTTATGTAAAAGACTGGGTGAGCTGGGGTGCAGGACCAAGAGCCGGACAAGCCATGATTTTAACTGCAAAAGCAAGAGCCTTGCAGGCAGGACGATTTTCTGTGACTTTAGAAGATGTGAAAAAAGTAGCTTTCCCTGTTTTACGACACCGAATTATAGTAAATTTTAGAGCGGAAGCAGAAGGCATTACTTCGGATAGTGTTACCCAAAATCTAGTAGAACAAGCGAGCACGAATCCAAAGGGATAAGAATGTGAAACAGGATTACAGGCAACTTTTAGAACCTAAAATCATCAATAGCGTTTCTGGCCTATCACTCATTGCACGCGTCATTGTCGACGAATTTTTGGCGGGTTCACATGGAAGCAGAAGAGTAGGGCCTGGGTTGGAGTTTAGTCAGTATAGAGGGTATCAATCCGGAGACGATATGCGTCTACTGGATTGGAAGATGTTAGCACGTTCCGGTAGGTATTATATAAAAGAATCCGATATAGATACCCATGTAGCCGTAAAGTTCATTGTAGATGCTAGTCGCTCTATGTTGCATCAGGAAGATGGGTTGTCAAAGATGGATTATGTTCGCGTATTAGTGGCATCGCTTGGGTATTTAGCACAGCAACAAGGAGATAAAATAGGACTCTTTGGACTTAATGATACGCAGATACAAATGTTACATCCAACAACGCACAAGCAGCATTATAACCGTTTTTTAAACGAACTGATTGGGATTAAAAATAAAGGTAGTTGGCCTAATGATAGGAACGACCTTGCTAAAATTCATCAAAGGAATCAAAAGGAACTGTTGTTTGTTGTTACCGATATGCATGAAAATCAAAATGAACTTACCCAATGGATAACCGAATTGAAAACAGCCAGAAACGAGGTAGCTGTGCTACAAATCATGGGAACTAACGAATTGGAATTTAACTACACAGGAGCTAAGATTTTTGAAGACTTAGAAACTGGAAAACGTGTAAAAGTAGATGCAAAACAAGCCAAGGAGTTATATCAAGCCGCTATGAAAGTACATTTGGAAACGGTTAAAAACACCTTTTTGTCTAACGGAATAGGTTTTGAGCTTTTTAGATGTGACACTCCTTTGGACGAGGCCTTACAGTTGTTTTTAAAGAAAAGAATTCGCCTTAGTTAATATGAACTTCCTGCAACCAACATACCTATGGGGTCTTTTTTCTATACTGCTACCATTAGCGATTCATTTATGGAATAAAGGGGATATAAAGATTATAAAAATTGGTAGTGTTCGCTTTTTAAACGAACAAGAAACAAAACAAACAAGACAGGTAAAGCTGAACGAATTGTTGTTGTTGTTTTTACGGATGCTCATGTTGGCTCTGCTTGTTCTTGCCATAGCGGAACCCGTATTTGAATCCCAAACCAAAAATGTTCCGTTAACCTATGTTATTGAGCCCTCTTTACTAAAAAATGGTCAAATGGATGCTTTTTTGAGGCAAGCGCCGGAAGTACCTAAACGCTTATTATCTAAAGATTTCCCTATTATAGATGGTGATAAGCTCCAAGAGGAAGTTCCGAAGTATTGGCAGTTAGCACAGGAGTTACAAAACTTGGAGTCGGATAGTATTGTGGTTTTTTCAAAAGCTAGGATTACTGGTATTCAGGGAATGCGTCCTACAATCCCTGCAACGGTCTTTTGGATGGTTATGGATGAGGTTACAACAAGCGATAGCCTTGTGAGCGCAACTGCTGTAAAAGATGGTGTGTTGACACATACCATAAAAAGTGAGGCAAGCTATACCGATGTTCAGAATGAATTTATTTCAAAAGAGCAACTTACCTATCGTTCGGAAGATAGTATCTCCATACAGCAAAATGGCGTCAATAAGAAAATTCCACTGAGCCTTCAAGATACCTTGCGCATTGGGATATATTATGATGTGGAATTTTTAAAAGAGAAATATTTTTTCACAGCAGCTTTTAAGGCGGTTGCCGACTTCACTCAAAATCATTTAGTACTTAAGAAGATAACCGATACTGAGAAGTTAAATGGAACTGTCTTTGATCTTTCTGTATGGCTAAAAAGGAGTCTACCTCCAAAAATTGAAGGTAAATTATTGCGGTATCAAGGAGATAGTCTAGCTACAAATAGTATTGAGAAAGGAAGAGAAAAGAATATATTTTACTTAACCGAACGTCTCACAATTGAAACTGTTTTAAATGAACTTTTAGCAGAGGAATTATTACAGATAGTTATTGATAAGCCGCAACTGGAAGAAGTAATGCGCTCTTTGGATAAAAGAACCTTATCATCAAAAGAGTTTTTGCCAGCCTCGACAGATTTTGAATCCATTGGCGTTAAAAAGCAACAGCGAAGTATGTTTAATTGGTTTTGGATCGCTGCCATGCTAGTTTTGGTGATGGAAAGGCTATTGGCTAAATTCAGAAAACAATGATAGCGGCCAAACAAATCATACAAAATGTACTCATAAAGTGGCGTCTGTTCCGCATAGGAGAAATCGGTTTGGTTGCTATTGGTCTTGCAATACTCGTATATTTTATTGCAAGGAGTGTTCGGGTTGCTAGCGTATCATTTTTAACGGTGTGTATCCTTTATGGATTATGGTTGAAACCATGGAAATTTGGAATAAAAGAGGTCTGTAGTTATTTAGATAACACAATAAATGAACTAGAGTATAGCACCTCTTTATTGCTTGCTAAGAGTGAAGAATTGAGTATGCTGGCTAAAATTCAACAATTTCGAATAGCGGAAACCCTAGTTGCTAAAAAGAGAAAAATTCATTTAGAGCATAAATTAGCGAAGAGTTTGGTGATCGCTTTTAGCTGTGTAGGTCTAGGATTGCTACTTCATTATTCGGGGATAACCACCGGTTCAAGAACAACGGAATCTATGGTGCCACAAAAGGAGGCTATACTTTTTCAGCCCCTGGATTCGCTTGCTAAGGAGGTAGTTCCACCAGTAGTTCAAAGTCAAAATATCACGATACGCTATCCGGCGTATACGGGTAAGTCGGCATCTGTAACTTCCGATATGAATGTAAAAGTATTGGAAGGCTCGTCGGTGAATTGGGCAATCGGTTTTAATCAACCCATAGAAAAAGCTATGTTTCAGTTTGCGGCCGATGAAACCGAAATGCTACTAAAGAATGATGTATATACGAAAAGACTAAACGCCTCCAATGCTGGTTTTTACACCTTTAAATTTGTAGATACATTACAAAACGAATACCTATCCGAACTCTATAGTTTTGAAGTTTTTAAAGATGAAACTCCAGAGGTGGATATGAACAATTTACCACAATTCTCATCTTTTGAGGCTGATTATTCTCAAGAATTTACGTTCACAAGTACGATCACCGATGATTTTGGTATTGCCGATGTGGCAATTATTGCCACAGTAAGTAAAGGCACTGGGGAGTCTGTAAAATTTAGGGAGGAACGATTGTCTTTTGACACACCGTTTCAAAAATCATCTAAGTCTGCCACCCTTCAAAAGAAAATAGATTTAAGAGGTCTACGAATGGAGCCTGGTGATGAGCTTTACTTTTATGTTGAGGTAAAAGACAACAAGGAACCCAAGGCCAATATAGCTCGCACCGAAACTTATTTTTCAGTTATTAAAGATACCGTAACCGATGCCTTTGCCGTAGAAGGTACTATGGGAGCAGATTTAATGCCAGACTACTTTAGAAGCCAGCGTCAATTGATTATTGACACGGAGAAATTAATTGCCGAAAAACCGGCGGTAAAGAAAACCGATTTCAATTTTAGAAGCAATGAGCTAGGGTTTGACCAAAAAGCCCTTAGGATAAAGTATGGCAAGTTTATGGGTGATGAAACCGAGGCTACCACCGCTCCAAAGGAAATAGGTGAGGCCTCCATTCCAGAAGATATGTTGGATGAATATTCTCATAAACATGATGGAAGCAACGAACATAATTTAGTAGTGGAGGAAGACGACTACGTCCATGATCATAGCGAAGATTCGGGCAATGTAGATGATGCAGAAGAAGACCCATTGGAAGCGTATGTGCACGATCACGGGGATCCGGAAGCATCAACCCTTTTCGCTAAATCCTTGAAAAGTATGTTAAAGGACGCCATGGCCGAAATGTGGGATGCAGAACTGTACTTGCGTCTTTATGAACCAGAAAAATCACTGCCCTATCAGCACAAAGCCTTGAAATTGATTCAGGAAATAAAAAATAGTGCTCGAATTTATGTGCACCGCATCGGTTTTGACCCGCCGCCTATAAAAGAGGATAAGCGCCTAAGCGGAGAATTAAAGGATATAAAGGGATTTAGTAAAACGGAAGAACTGAAAGCAGGGGATGCGTATCCCAATATGAAAGCTGCGTTGGAAGTGTTAGCATTGGTGCTGTCCGAAAATAGAAAACTATCTCAAGAAAATAAAGTGGTTTTGAAAGCTGCTGGAGATGAACTTGCCGTTTTGGCCATTGCCGAACCTAGTAAGTATTTAAAAATCTTACAAGGTTTAAAATGGCTATCGGAAGCTGAACAGCTAGAAATGAATCGAGTAAATGCGGTTTATACTGGTCTGATAAGGGCATTGCCCAATCAAAAAGCGGTGCCTAGTGCAAGCATTCGTTACGATGGAAAAATGAACCAACTCTTTTTAGAAGCACTAAAAACCAATGAATAGCCAAATTCAATTTATGAATCAGGAGTTGTGGTGGGTAGCCATACTTTTTGCCTTTTTATTGGTGTTGTTATTTGTATGGAAAGAATGGAAAGGCGAATTCAATACCCGATTTTTAATAAATAGCTTATTGGGTTTCTTGGCAATTGTTGCCTTACTTTTGCTTTATCTAAGACCAGCACTGCTTTCAGAGGTTTCTGGAAAAGCACTACTTCTTACCGATGGTTATAGCATTCCTCAATTAGATAGTATAAAAAACAAGGAAAAGTCAATCCAAACCATAGTGTATACACCTGGGTTGGATTTTTCGAAATCCCTGGATTCTGTTACTGAAGTTATTGTTTTAGGAAACGGCTTGCCCTCTTTTGATTTTTGGCAGTTAAAAGACATGTCTGTAGCGTATCTCAATGGCCCTACTCCCAAAGGTGTAGTGAAATTAAAGTATGAAAATCAGCTACGAATCGGAAATAAATTGTTGCTAAACGGACTATATAACAAACCTATTTCTGGAAATCGTTTGGTGCTAGAAACCGCTAGTGGAGAAGGTTTAGATTCTATTGTGTTGATAGGCGACAAAGAGCAAAGCTTTAGGTTAAAAAGCAATTTAAAAGCAAAAGGGAAGTTCGTTTTTCAACTTAGCGAGAAAGATAGCACGGGTGTTGTTAAACATTCTGATCCAGTCCCTGTCGAAGTATTGGGAAAGGCACAGCTACGAATTTTTATAAGCAATAGGTTTCCTTCCTTTGAAACCAAGTATTTAAAAAACTTCTTGGCAGAAGAAGGCCATGAATTGGTGGTGCGAAGTCAGATTACCAAAGGCAGATTCAAGTTTGAGTATTTTAATACGGCAAGAAGTCCTGTTTACGGTTTTCGAGAAAACAATTTAAAGGATTTTGACCTAATAATTTTGGATACGGACACCTATCTAAGTTTATCCAAAAGTGACAAGGACGTCCTTTTGAAGTTGATAAAAGATACAGGGATAGGGATCTTTGTGCAACCTAATGAGTCTTTGTTTAGATCAACTAATGCGATGGTGAATTTTAAAGTTGAAAGGGATACAAGGCAAAAAGGCATAAAAATTGAAAATGGGATTGTCGAAACATATCCTTACAGATTCCAAAACTCGAATCTTAGCGGAATTGCCTTGGAGAATCATTCATATGCCTTAGTAGTGGGTAAAGGAAAACTAAGTACAACCTTTTTGAGTAATACCTACCAGTTGGTATTGGATGGTAAAACGGATGCGTATAGCAACATTTGGGCTGCAATCATTACTGCAACTGCCAAAGCACAAGAAGCGAGTGGAATTTTTGAAGTAGTAAAACCCTTCTCATTTATACATCAACCTAAATTATTTACTTTACGGACGGGCATTTCAAAACCAACGGTCACGGTGAACAACGAATATAACATTCCACTCGTAAAGAACACCGTTCTTGAAGATAGGTGGGCAGGCAAGACCTATCCCGATCGAGAAGGTTGGAATTCGCTACAATTGATAAGCGACACAAACGTGGTGAATAATTATTTTGTCATGGATACCATCTATTGGAAATCATTAGTAGGTATGAATACGATTAAGGAGAACAGTAGGTTTTTTGGTAGCACAAAAAGGACTCAGGTTGAAAAAAGGCTCCCTGTAGAATTAAGTCTTTGGTGGTTTTTAGCGATTTTCGTTTGTTGTATGGGATATTTATGGCTTTTCCCAAAGTTAAAAGCATAATCCGTTTTATACCTTTGTAAAATGAATTTAGTAGTAGACATAGGTAATACCTATATTAAATTTGCGGTTTTTAAAAAGAACGAGTTGCAGTTCGATGAGTTTTTTGAAGCATCGCTTTATTTGGAGAAAGTAAAATCAGTTTTTGAGGCATTTCCGTCAATTCGTCAAGCCATTTTGGCTTCTGTAGGAGATTTGGACGAAAAGGCCTTTGAGGTACTATCTCTTTTCTGTAAGGTGCATGTAGTGTCCCAAAATTCAAAAGTCCCTTTTAAAAATAGTTATGCAACCCCTCAGACATTAGGGATAGATCGAATCGCTTTGGCGACGTCCGCTTTTTATCATAACAAAGGAGGAAATACCTTGGTTATAGACGCTGGTACTTGTATAACCTACGATTTTGTAAATGACTTCAATGAATATTTTGGGGGTGCAATTTCTCCCGGTTTAAATATGAGGTACCAGGCGATGCATGGGCAAACTTCAAAACTTCCTTTACTCGCACTGGAGGAGCCATTAGACTTTATCGGAAACACCACTAACAATTGTATCCATAGTGGTGTGGTTCATGGTGTACTGCATGAAATAGATGGTGTAATTTCACAATACACCCATCGTTTTAAACATTTAACAGTTATTTTAACAGGGGGTGATACTCATTTTTTGTCTAAACGACTAAAAAATACCATCTTTGCGGATTCCAAATTCCTCCTAAAGGGGCTTAATTATTTGCTGGAATACAACAAGCACTAGATGATTAGAAAGATTGTAATTGCAATTGTGTGCATAGCCGCCTCTGGTATGTATGCCCAACAAGGTACCGTTTCTCCTTATTCGATTTTCGGTATTGGTGATTTAAGAAGTTCGGGTACCGTGGAAAACCAGATGATGGGGGGTATAGCTGTGTATGCGGATAGTATTCACCTTAACCTTAAAAATCCTGCGGCTTATGGTCAATTAGGTTTGGATATTATGGACAATCAAGGGCTGGTGGTCTATACTGCTGGTATCTCCAATAAACAATTTCGTTTAGTAGATTTCACTTCTGAACAAAGTAGTGACGTAACCAATTTAGATTATTTATCCTTAGGCTTCGCGCTAGGAAATAAACTGGGTATGGGTTTTGGAATAATGCCATTTTCTTCAGTAGGGTATAATTTTGTGCAGGAGGATCCAAACGGAACACAACCGCTTACCAATGTTTTTAATGGGTCAGGTGGACTCAATAGGGTGTATTATTCCGTTGGCTATGAAGTTATAAAGAACGTTAGTATAGGTGCAACAGTGAACTATAATTTTGGAACAATAGATAGTGAACGATTACAGCAGATAGAGGATGTACAGTTTGGTTCTTTTGATAGAAAGAGTTCTAATATTAATGGATTCGATTTCAATTACGCGATAAATTATACTCCTGCAATTAATGATAAATATACATTGCATACGTCGGTGCGAGTAAATACACAAGGGAATCTCGTGTCTAAGAACGATAGAAGAATCGGTTCTTTTTCTGTTGCGAGTGGGCTAAATATTGAAGAAATCATTGTAGATTTAGAAGCTCAAAACCTAAAAAATACTGAATTTAAGATTCCTACGACAACTACCTTAGGATTGGGATTCGGGGAAAACAGGAAATGGTTTATTGGTGGGGAATATAGTTTGCAGGGTTTAAGTGCCTTTGAGAATCCTTTTTTAGGTGTAGATAATATTGTTTATGAGGATGCAAGTACGTTTGCGTTTGGCGGGTTTATTACACCGGATAGTGGGTCGTTTTCAAGCTATTTTAAACGAATGACATATAGGGCTGGTCTGCGATTGGACCGGACCGGAATGGTTGTGAATGATGTGGATATAAATAACTTTGGCATAACTTTTGGAGTTGGACTACCACTGGGACGAAGTTTATCTAATCTTAATTTAGGTTTTGAATTAGGAAAACGAGGAACAACTAGAGCAAATTTGATAGAAGAGAATTATGTTAAGATAAACATAGGACTTTCGTTAAACGACCGATGGTTCCAGAAGAGAAGAATTAACTAAAAAATATTTAGTACATTAACCACTTTAAACTAAGCAAAATGAAAATGAAAATTTACTTCGCGGCAATTATGTTCTTAGGAATGATTGGGGTAAGTAATGCTCAGGCACAAAACCCTGAATGTATGACCAATCTCTCTATTTTTTCGGAGCATGCAAAAGTTAAAAATTATGAAGCGGCATATGAGCCATGGAAAATGGTTTATGAAACATGTCCAAAATTGAATTATGCAACCTATTTCTATGGCGAGCGTATTTTGAAGGATAAAATAGAAAAAGGACCAGCTTCTGAAAAGCAGGCGTTTGTTCAAATGTTGCTTGATGTATATGATAGTAGACTACAGCACTACGCATCTAAGACAAGTGTCGCAGAAACGGATATAGATAAATCTATGCTGATGAGCGATGAGAAAATGATTGACGATGAAAAAATGTATGGTATGTTACACGATGCATTTGAAAAGGATAGAAAGAACTTTACCAATCCTAAAGCGCTGTATCTTTATTTTTCTAGTTTAGTAGACTTACATAGCACAGGTAAGAAAGAATTGCAGGAAGTTTTTGATGTGTATGATGAAGTGACCACGAAAATTGAAGAAGAAAACGATGCGATTACGGTAAAGATTGGTCAGTTGTTGCCTAAAGAGGAGGCAGGTACATTAACCTCAAAGGAAACACGGGCATTAAAATCTTATAACTCCTATTCTGAAAACTATGGTAAAATTGCAGGAAGTATAGATTCTAAACTAGGCGCTTTGGCAGACTGTAGTAACCTTATTCCTTTATACGAGAAGAATTTTGAAGCCAGAAAAGGTGATGTTAATTGGGTTAAGGGTGCAGTTTCAAGAATGTTTAGCAAAGAGTGTACTGATGATGATCTTTTTGTGAAATTAGTAGAAGCACAAAAAAACCTAGACCCATCTGCAGATATATTTGTTTACTTGGGTACTCTTAAAATGAAAAGCGGAGATACTAACGGAGCAATGAAAGATTTTGATAAAGCCTTAAGTTTAGAGACCGACGGTGTTAAAAAATCTAAAATTGCGATGAAAGTTGCTACAATCAATAAAAGAAAAGGTAGTAAATCTACGGCTAGAAGTTATGCGCAAAAGGCGATTGATGCTAACGCTTCGAACGGTAGAGCATATTTATTAATTGCTAACTTATATGCTTCCAGTGCCAACGATTGTGGGACCACTCCTTTTGATAAACGTGCCATGTATTGGAAAGCTGCCGATATGGCTGCAAAAGCAGGTAGGGTAGATCCTTCTATTCGATCTTCTGCTAACCAGGCGGTTGCCAGTTACTCGGCGAAAGCTCCAAGTAAGGAAATGATTTTCAGCTCAGGAATGGCAGGAAAGACAGTAACATTTGGTTGTTGGGTAGGTGGAAGCGTAAAGGTTCCTGCATTGTAAGATGTTAAAACATAAATCAGATATTTTTAAAAGCATTGCCATGGTAGTATCCATGGCAATGCTTTTTTCTTGTCAAGATGGGTATGAACGTGTTGGTGAAGAAGCTGAAAAATTAATTGTTCCACGTGGTATCGCTAAAAATTTTGTTCTTACGTACACAGAAATACCAGAAAAAATAACTACCGAGGCTACAGGTTCTTCTAAGGTAATAGCCGTGCTGTCTGGTCCGGTTAGACATGATTTTGAAAATTTGAATTTTCCACATCAAACATTTCCTGATGGTTTGTTTGTAGAAATTTTCAATGATAAAAATGAACGCACTACTATTGAAGCGGATTATGGCATACTCTATTCTATTACCGGTGTAGTAGATTTAAAAGGCAATGTGATCATTAAATCGGATGATGGTAAAAAGTTGGAGGCGCCACAACTTTATTATGATCGCAAAAACGAATGGGCGTTTACCCAAGAAAAGTTTAAATTTACTAATCCGGAAGATGGTACCGTGATGGATGGTAAAGGAATGGATATTAAAAAAGATCTAAGTGTTATGTATGCGCATAAAACCTTAGGCATAATGCTTATAAAAGAGGAAAAAGATGATTAAAATATTAAGGTACACGGAGTATTTGTACGCAATTGTAGCTGTTTTTTCATTGTATAGAATCTTTACGGATTGGAATACGGATAGGTCTATGGCCTATTTTTTTATCTTTTTTGCTGTGATTTCTACTGGAATGTTTTTTTTCCGAAGAAACTATCGTAAGAAGTTTGAGCAACGCCAAGATAATCAGGATAAGCAATAGTGGAACCAGATATTATCATAATAGTCTTGTCCCTTATTTTTTCTGCGTTTTTTTCGGGGATGGAGATTGCTTTCATATCCGCTAATAAGATTCACATAGAAATTGAAAAAAAGCAGGAAGGTTTTTTAGCCAAAGTACTTACTAGGCTTACCAAAAAACCATCTAAGTTTATTGCAACCATGCTAATTGGTAATAATATAGCATTAGTCATTTATGGCCTTTTCATGGGAGAATTACTTATGACTTGGTTTTCTGGACTAAAGCCAGAAAATGCTTTTTTAATTGCCCTGTTAACCGACTTTAGTTTGTTGACCCAAACAATAATTTCTACGTTCGTTATTCTAATTACGGCAGAGTTTCTTCCTAAAGTGCTGTTCCAAATTTATGCGAATAGCTTGCTTAGAATACTAGCGATTCCTGCTTATATTTTCTACCTTTTTTTTTCATTGATATCCGAGTTTATCATTGGAGTATCTGATTTTATATTAAAATATGTTTTTCGAACACCAGGTGACGATGTGCAGTTAGCCTTTAGTAAAATGGAGTTAGGAGATTACATTACAGAGCAAATGGAAACTGTTGAGGAGGAGGACGATGTTGATTCTGAAATTCAAATTTTCCAAAACGCCTTGGAATTTGCTGCTGTTAAAGCAAGGGAGGTGATGGTGCCAAGAACTGAAATTATGGCCGTAGAACTCCATGAAACTCCTAAAAATTTAGCAAAGCTATTCACCGAAACAGGCTTTTCTAAAATTCTGATTTTTAAGGATACCGTAGATAATGTTATAGGGTATGTTCATTCCTATGAGCTGTTTAAAAAACCTAAAACAATTAAAAGTATTCTGCTTCCTGTAGAGTTTGTTCCCGAGACCATGCTTATTCAAGATATTTTAAATGTACTTATAAAAAAGAGAAAAAGTATCGCAGTAGTTTTAGATGAATATGGCGGAACATCTGGTCTTATGACCGTAGAGGATATCGTAGAGGAGCTTTTCGGTGAGATTGAGGATGAACATGATAGTACGGATTTAAGGGAGGAACAAATAGATGATACCCATTTTCTCTTTTCCGCTAGATTGGAGGTCGATTATCTCAATGAAAATTATAAGCTGAACTTGAATTCGTCTGATGAATACGAGACCTTAGGTGGTATGCTGGTGCATAAGCTCGGTGAGATTCCGGAAAAGGAATCGGAAATTAGCATCGATAATTTTAAGTTTACGATTATAGAAGTATCCAGTACTAAAATTGATCTAATTGCACTAGAATTATTGGACTTGAACTAGTTGGATATATGCCAATTCTTTCCCGTGTTTTTAGTTTTTATTATTTCAATTAAATATGGTAGTTTTGCAACCTAAGTTTAATTATTCCTTAGAATGGCAGTTTTAGAAAATATAAGAAAACGTACTACGGTTTTAATCCTTATTATTGGGTTGGCCTTGTTTGCATTTGTGATTTCAGGTGTATTTACCAGCAGCGACTTTGGAAGTGGCGGAAAAATTGGATCTTCTGTTGCAGAAATTAATGGGAACGATTTATCTATTGATGATTTTAGGCAAAAAGTAGAGGTGGCTTCTAGAAGACTAGGACCTACTACCTCTTCACTTCAGGTAATGAATCAGGTTTGGGACCAAGAGGTTAGGAACAGTATTCTTGGAGCACAGTTTAATGATTTAGGAATTGGGATAGAGCAAGATCAAATTGTTGATTTCCTTGAAACTGCTGGATATGGCCAAAATCCGCAATTCCAAGATGCAAATGGAGTTTTTGATCCAAATTTGTTTAGACAGACTGTTATGGATTGGAAAGTGAACAACCCACCACAATACGAGGCGTGGTTGCAGACTGAAGAACAAATTGTTCAAATGGCCAAGGAACAAACCTACTTTAACTTGGTGAAAGCAGGTGTTGGTGCGACGTTGAAAGAAGGTGAGCTAGATTATAAATTAGCTAGCGAAAAAATGAATATTAAATATGTTCGTGTTCCTTACAGCAGTATTGCGGATAGTACAATCAATATTACGAAAGCAGAAATTGCGGCCTATGTTGATAAGCACAAGGGGGACTATAAGCAAGAAAAGGCAAGAGATATCCAGTTCGTTTATTTTGAGGAAAAACCGTCAGAGGCTGATGATCTAGCGGTAAAAGCTTCAATTATTAAATTATTGGATGATACGGTAGAGTATAACAATCAGACAGATCGTAACGATACCATTAGAGGATTTAAGAACACGAATGACATGACCGCATTTTTAAGTCGATATTCAGATGTTCAGTTCGATACTGTTTACAAAGCAAAAAAGGAATTGCCTTTAAGTGTTGCCGATACCTTAATGACTTTACAAGTAGGACAGTACTACGGTCCTTATAAAGACGGAGGGTCTTACAAAATTAGTAAGATGATGGACAGAAAGCCAAATGGTTCGGTAAAATCCAGTCATATCCTAATTACCTATGAAGGTGCAACACGAGCTAATCCTGAGATTACAAGGACAAAAGAAGAGGCAGAGGCTAAAGCTAAAGAGCTCTTTAAAGAAGTAAAGAATAATGTAGCTGATTTTACAGCGTTTGCCAGGGATAACTCTGACGGGCCTTCGGCACCACAAGGAGGAGACTTGGGTTACTTTCAACAGGGACGCTTAGCTGAACAATTTAATGATTTCATTTTTTCTAATCCTATTGGCGAGATAGGTTTAGTTGAAACAGATTTTGGTTTTCATATTATTAAGGTAGATGACAAAGAGGATATCGTACAAGTAGCCACATTGTCAAGAGAAGTGATTGCCTCTGAGGAAACTACAAATGCGCTATTCACGAACGCTACCAAGTTCGAAATGGAAACGATTGAAAACGAGAATGAGTTTTCAAGTATAGCGAGAACTAATGAGTACTTGGTTAGACCGGTAAACAGTATAAAAGAATTGGATGAGAATTTGCCAGGTCTGGGATTACAACGCAATGTGGTTCAATGGGCGTTCAACGAGGATACCAATGTTGGCGATATAAAGCGATTTAATATCAATAACGGTTACGCGGTTGCGCAGGTAACGGGTAAATATAAGGAAGGTCCAATGGCTCCTGAGGATGCTTCTTTAAAGGTTTTGCCAATTCTAAGAAAAGAGCGTAAGGCTGCTCAAATAATAGCAGCAAGTACAGGTAAGGCTATGGATGCTTTTGCAAAGGATAACAATGTTTCCGTTTCTACTGCGTCTGCCTTAACGGTAAAGTCTCCTACCATTCCAGGTGCCGGAAGTGAGCCTTTGGTCGTTGGAACAGCTTATGGAATGGCAGCCGGTGAAACTTCTGGATTGTTAGAGGGAAACACGGGAGTGTTTATGATAGAGATTACACAAAGGACCGAGGCGCCAAAGCTAGATAATTACAGTACCTATGCGAATAGCTTAAAAAGTAATGCAGCAAATAGAGTAAATACTGCGGTGTATAATGCTTTAAAAGAAGGTGCGGAAATAGAAGATAAAAGGGCTGTATTTTATTAAATAATGGTCTTTTCTAAGCATATAAAAAAAGCCTCCATTTGGAGGCTTTTTTTATAATATCATTTCAGAAAAGGGAAGTATGGTCGTAAATCCTTTTTGTTTAAAATATGCTAAGGTGTTCTCCCGTTTGGTGACCATGATGAAATCCCCACCCCATCCACCTAGGCTTTTAACACTACCAGTATAATCAGCAAAGAGCTGTTCCTTTATGGTAGGTATCTTCAAAGCATCTGAAATTATACATTCGTGAAGATTTAAGAGCCGTTCAAATTCAGTTAGGGTAGTGGCTTGGTATAGGTGATTAGTTAGCTCTGTAATAGTTGTAGTCAACGCTAGCTTGTCCATATCTTGGCTTCTATATGCCCCTATGGCATCTCTACTATTCTTTTTTTGATTCAAATAGACAAAGTATACATGATCTGAAAAGGGTAGCCCTGAATCTATGTTGCGAACAATAGGTTGTTTGTTTTTGATTTTAAACAAGATAGGGGTGTCTTGCTTTGCGCACGCAATATCATATCCACTACCGCCAAAGGTTTTGCTTAAAAGGATGTAAGGGTTGGTTTTGGACCATTGTGCAATATTGTTTATTAAGGTTGAGGAGGTGCCTAAACCCCAGTTTCTAGGGAATGTCAATTCGGTTTCTACCGTATATCCACCAGAAGTTTTCATAAACTCAGGTTGTAGCTTTTGAGTTTCCTTTAGAATTGAAACAAGCCTGCTGGAAATCATCTCATCTGTAGTGGATATTGAGGTAAAGTCCGCCACGTTAAATTTTGCCTGAAACCAAATGGTTCCGTCGGCATCTATACTCTTCCATGTTAGTATGCCAGATGTATTTCTTGTAACTCTTAGATTTTGACCAAATTTAGTAGGAATAGCCCATCCTTCAGCTCCGTCTAAAATGGCATACTCACCAGATAGTAATAATTTACCGTTACTATAAAATTCTTGAGTCATGATGGTTTTCTCAATTGATATAATGCATCTGCAACACCTCTATGAGTTACTGTATTCGTTTTAAAGTATTCGGTTAGTTTTTCTTTTTCGATAGAATTGGCT
The DNA here is from genome assembly GCA_965367705.1 of uncultured Maribacter sp. Lineage (GTDB taxonomy): Bacteria > Bacteroidota > Bacteroidia > Flavobacteriales > Flavobacteriaceae > Maribacter. The sequence goes on from CBDUKC010000009.1 coordinate 20,405, forward strand.
CCAAGCTGATTAAGCATGTTTAGTAAATGCATTTTCATGTGTCCTTTTTGGATGCCTGTGGTAACTAAGGAGCTTACCGCAGCAAAGTTTTGTGCTAAACCTGCAACTGCAATAATCTGCATCAATTCTTTCGCTGAGGGATTTTGGAGAAATTCTAGATTAAGCTTAACTAGCGGATGTAATTTTGTCAAACCTCCAACGGTTCCAAGCGCCAAGGGTAACTCAATCCAAAATGTAAAGATTCCATTCTTGATTTCAGCGTGTGTAAGGCTACTATAGCTTCCATTTCTTGAAGCGTAGGCATGTACGCCAGCTTCTATGGCCCGAAAATCATTTCCAGTGGCAATGACCACCGCATCTATACCGTTCATGATTCCTTTGTTGTGTGTTACTGCTCGGTATGGTTCTACTTTTGCGATGGCAACGGCTCGAACCATTTTTTCAGCAAATAACTGTGGCGAGATTTCTTTTGAAAGGGTCAGTTCTTCAACAGGGCAGCTAACACTTGCGCGAACCAAACAATTAGGCACATAGTTAGATAGGATGCTCATCACCACTTCAATGTGTTTTTCATCCTCGTTGAAGGCGGTATGATTTAAAGCTTCTCCCTTGAGTGTTGTTGCGAATTGTTCAAGACAACTGTTAATAAAGTTAGCTCCCATCGCATCTCTTGTTTCAAACGTACAATGCAACTGGTAATAGCCTTCTAAATCTTTTGTTTTGTCTCTTAGTTCAATTATAGAAATACCGCCACCGCGTTTGGCCATACTTTCGGTTAGGTGTGAACTTTCAGCGTATAGGATGTCTTTTATCGACTTGAAAAAAGAATTTAGTTTTTCAAAATCGCCCTTGAATATAAAGTGTACCTGACCTACTTTTTCAGTACCTAGAACTTCTGCGCTGAACCCGCCTCTATTCATCCAAAATTTAGCTGCTTTACTCGCTGCGGCAACTACCGAACTTTCCTCTATTGCCATAGGGATTGCATATAGGGTATTGTTTATCAGAAAATTTGGTGCAATGCCTAGGGGCGTGTATAGGTTGGTTATTGTATTCTCTATAAACTCGTCATGCAATTGTTGTAAGTCAGCGTCTTGGTTCCAATATTGCGTTATAATTTCTTTAGATGTTTCGGGGTCTGTGGTATATTGGCTCACTAACCAATCTATCTTTTGTATTTTGGAAAGTTTAGAAAAACCACTTATAGGTTTCGTCATGTATTATTGTATTCTGAAGGTAGTAGAAAATAACATAAAGTCCTTCGCTACCATTTTACTGATTTATTTTGGTTTTAAAAAGTAAAGATAATGATATTGAGTTGAATGAAATCAGTCGTTTAAACCACTTATGATGAATGTCTTTTTTAGAGTATTACAAGGTTTTCTACATAAATTGTGGTAAACTTGAAGAGGATAACAAAATGTAACACTTTATGCGATTTTTATATTTTTTATTGATTTGTTCTCTTAGCGTAAATTCGATAGTTAGTGCACAGGAAAAACAGGTTACGGTTGAAGATATCTACACGGACCAATTTCAAACTCAAGGAATGGATGTGTTGCGATCCATGAACAACGGAAAACAATATACCGTATTGAACAAGGATCCCTACCGAGGTTTAGTTTCGGTAGATAGGTATGATTATAACACTTTGGAAAAAGTGGGGACCATTATTTCGACTGGAGATGTGGAAGGACTGGAAGATTTTTCCTCATATAGCTTCAGTAAGGATGAAACCAAGCTCTTACTGGCTACCGAGGTGGAGTCTATTTTTAGGAGATCTACCTTAGGTATTTTTTATGTGTACGATATCGCGTCGAAAGAGCTTGTAAAGATCAATGAGGCCAAAATTCAAGAGCCTACCTTATCACCCGATGGCAACAAAGTAGCCTATGTGAAGGACAACAATTTGTTCTTGATGGATTTTGTAAACGGAGAGACCCAACAAATAACGAAAGACGGTGTAAGGAATAAAATTATCAATGGGGTAACCGACTGGGTCTATGAAGAGGAATTCTCTTTTGTCCGGGCCTTTGAGTGGAATTCCGATGGCAGCATCATTGCGTTTTTAAGGTTTGATGAAACCAATGTCCCCGAGTTTTCCATGGATGTATACGGAACCGATAAATATCCTAGTCAGCATGTATTCAAATATCCAAAGGCCGGTGAGGAAAATGCTATCGTAAGTTTACATACTTACGATATGGAATCTGGCCAACTAACAAACATAGATTTGGGCGATGCCTACTACGTTCCAAGAATCAAATTCATGAACGATAAAAGTTCTTTGACTGTGCAGACGATGAACAGGCATCAAAACCATTTAAAATTTCATTTGGTAGATATGAAGACTGGAACCGTTTCCTTGCTATTGGAAGAAAAGGATAAGGCCTATGTAGATATCCATGACAACCTCACTTTTTTGGCTGACGATAGTTTTATCTGGACGAGCGAAAAAGATGGTTGGAACCATATTTATCTGCATAAGTCCAATGGGGAGTTAATGAACCAAGTAACACATGGAGAATGGGAGGTAACCAAGTATTATGGTTACGACCAGAACGATGATAAAATCTACTATCAGTCCACAGAGAACGGAAGTATTAACCGTGGTGTCTACAGTATAGAAAGTAATGGCAAGAAAAAGAAGGCATTGGCAGTAACAGAAGGCCAGAATTCGGCCTCTTTTAGTGCAGATTTCACCTATTTCATCAATAACTATTCTAGTGCTATCACACCTCCGGTATATACATTGCATAAAGCATTAACGGGTAAGAAAGTAAAGGATATCTTGGATAATGCAGCATTGTCCAAAAAGTTAGCGGGCTATGAAATCAGTCCAAAAGAGTTCTCTACCATCAACATTAACGGGAAGGATTTGAATATGTATATGATCAAACCAACAGATTTTGATGCTTCTAAAAAATACCCTTTGTTCATGTACCAGTATAGTGGTCCGGGGTCTCAAAATGTTTCCAATAGTTGGATGGGCAGTAACGACTACTGGCACCAACTTCTGGTTTCCCAAGGATATATTGTTGCCTGTGTAGATGGAAGGGGTACCGGGTTTAAAGGAAGTGACTTTAAAAAAGTGACCTACTTAAATCTTGTAAAATACGAAACTGAAGATCAGATTGCCGCTGCGAAAAAATTGAGCGCATTTGAGTATATTGACGAAGACCGAACGGGAATTTGGGGTTGGAGCTTTGGAGGCCACATGGCTACCAATAGTCTGTTAAGGGGAAATGACACGTTTGAAATGGCCATTGCTGTTGCTCCGGTAACCTCATGGCGTTTTTATGATACGATTTACACGGAACGGTTTATGCGTACCCCAGAAGAGAACCCAAGTGGTTACGATGATAACTCCCCCTTTAACTACCCTGAGCTTTTGAAAGGAGATTATTTATTGATTCACGGTTCTGGAGACGATAACGTTCATGTGCAAAACACCATGCGTATGGTAGAGGCCTTGGTTCAAGCCAACAAGCAATTTGACTGGGCTATTTATCCAGATAAGAATCACGGTATTTACGGTGGTAACACCCGGATTCATCTTTTTAATAAAATGACTGATTTTGTGAAGGCAAAGTTATAAATAAACCATAACCAACTAAATTCAAACGACTATGACAGATAATGAACTAGCACCTCAAAAAGAGCTTTTTGGACATCCGGTAGGACTGTTTTACCTGTTTTTTGCGGAATTATGGGAACGCTTCAGTTTCTATGGAATGCGAGCATTACTGACCTTGTACATGGTCGATGTGATTTTCGAAGCATTAGTAGAACGTGATTTTGCCACGGCAGCAGTATATGCATCCTATGGTTCATTGGTATACGCATCTACAGTAATCGGCGGACAGATTTCCGATAAGATTTTAGGGATGCGAAATTCGATTTTCTTAGGAGGAATATTAATGGCCGTAGGTCATTTTGTTTTGGCAGTTGAAAATGATGTTGCATTCTTTTTGGCGCTTGCGTTTATTATTGTTGGAAATGGGTTTTTTAAACCTAACATTTCCACGTTTGTTGGGACGCTTTATCCTTATGGCGACCCAAAAAAGGACTCTGGTTTTACTATTTTTTACATGGGTATCAATATAGGAGGTTGGATAGCTCCTCTCCTTTGTGGTTGGCTAGCTTATGAATATGGATGGCATTATGGTTTTGGTCTAGCAGGAGTAGGCATGCTTACCGGTCTTATTGTTTTTTGGAGCGGAATTCGAAAAAATGTTTTTGGGGATAGAGGATTGCCACCAAATAAGGAAGTAATGCAGAAAAAGGTGCTAGGTATAAAACAAGGTATATTAATTCCTATTTTGACCGTACTTGCGGCTCCGGTAATTGCTTATCTGCTTTCGGCATATAAATCATTGGGAGCAGAGGGTACTTTTTTGGGAGACCAAAACATAGTAAATATTATTTTTAAGGGTATCGCAATAGCTATATTAATTTATTTAGCCAATATTATGATCAAGGCAACTTTAGATGAGCGAAAGAAGTTGTTCGTTGCGGTATTGATTACTTTTTTCATGACTATCTTTTGGGGATTTCATGAGTTGTCCGGTAGTGTTATTACCTTATTTGCAGCCCGTAATGTAGAACTTACATTAATGTCCGCTGCTCAGACTAACTCGCTAAACTCGATGTTCATTATAATTTTGGCAATTCCAATCTCTATGATGTGGACGTATTTGAGTAAGACAAAGAAAAATCCAAGAACACCTTATAAATTTGGTTTAGGGTTATTATTCGCAGGTGTTAGTTTCTATATTTTGGCTTTAAGTGGTGCTAGTGCTAATGAAAATGGTTTAGTTCCATTTGCTTATCTGTTATTGATGTATTTCTTGTTGTCTATAGGAGAATTGTTCATGTCTCCTGTAGGACTTTCTAAGATTACAGATTTATCTCCAAAGCGAATCGTTGCGTTTATGATGGGCGTATGGTTTTTATCTTCTGCCTTTGCATTTCAAGTAGTAGGTTTTATTGGAAAACAATTGGCAATAGAAAGTACGGATAAAAATGTAGGTGGTTTTGAAACCCTAACCGTGTATACGGAAGGATTTGATTTAATTGCTAAATATTCTATTGGAGCTGGTATTATCGTGCTTCTCGCTTCACCGTTAATTAAAAAACTAATGGGTAATGTGCATTAAGGTAGAGTACCTTATTCAAAGCTATAAAATCCCTTTTCACCCGTGTAGTGAAAAGGGATTTTCCTTTCCATACAAGTGACTTTCCATCGATTAATATAACTCATGTAATTACTACCGTCAGCAATAATTATTTTTGGCTTAGTAT
>CBDUKC010000010.1:0-25694 GCA_965367705.1 uncultured Maribacter sp.
AAAGTTCATTTTCCACTAGAGATTAAGTGTTGATTTCAGGTAATTTTTGGCAACTTATGGGAATACGGACTACCTAAATCCGAAATTAACCCCGACTGTAGCAGTATTGAAAACACCTAAGCTATAATCAGCATTCAATCTAAAAAAGCCTAGTTTTAATTTCGCCCCAATAGTTCCGGTAACACCGCTTACATTCTCTGTAATGGAAAAAGGATCTACATATGTTTCAGATGCAAATGGCCCTTCTGTTACCCTATACTCTCCTAGAACGTCAGTTTGCGACTTTCCAGTAATGTAGCCTAAACCACCATAAAAATTAATTATCGGTAATTTAGTAGATATTACTGCATTAAAGGCCCAAGATTTCATTTCTGCTTCAATTCTTTGGTTCTCACCATCAACCACACTTATGTCTGAAATATCATAGTCTCCATTAAGTTTCGTATAACCTATAACACCAGATATAGCAATAGGTAATATCTTATCTGCGGGCAACCATTTTGTAAAATCGTGCTGTATACCAAAACCTATTAACCCAACAGATGCCCCCTCGTAAGCAATCTTTGGTAAAAATCTGGCTTTAATTTCTGTTCCTTTTAAAATCCCAACACTAGCTTGGAGATATCCAGAAGGCACAAAGTCCAAGCCTTCGGCAGAAATGCCTGAAGGGAGTACAAATTCTTCACGAACTATCGTACCTGCAACATTACCTTCAACAAATACACGCACACCTTCTATATTGCCCAGGGCACTAGATACCGGTCTGGCCGTACCAGGGTTTTGCACAAAATTTAAATTCTGATATTCATTTGGATCTAAAATAAAGGTCTGTTTATCTTCCTTATTCTTATGACTCGTAATCGTTCCTACAAGAGAAATTTCGAAGCCACCTAAAGGTTTGGCATCTGCAGTATTATACCAACCAGCAGAAAAACCATACACCGTACTTTCTGAAAAAGGTGCCAAATAGTCGGTTGTGAATCGTTCAGCATCCTCCACACCTGCGGTAAAAATTGAACCAATACTTGTTTGTGCCGTTATCAACGAACAACTACAAATTAATACACTTGTTATAATACGCTTCATCTTGAAAAATTTTAACCTTTGATTTTAGACTGACTGCTCTATTCGACTTAGAAAAGGCCAGCATCTACTCCTCCTTAATTAGTTAAAACTAAAAAACCTGTACGATACGTACAGGTTTTTGTTGTGAAAGTGATTATTTCTATGTATCAATGTTCGCATAAACGGCATTCTTCTCTATAAACTCTCTTCGCGGTGGCACCTCATCCCCCATCAACATAGAAAACACTCGATCTGTTTCTGTCGCGTTTTCTATGGTTATTTGGCGCAGGGTCCTAAAATCTGGATTCATAGTCGTATCCCACAACTGCTCTGCGTTCATCTCACCAAGACCTTTATATCTTTGGATTCCTACTCCACCACTATAACTATCGGCGATTTCATCACGTTCCTTGTCGCTCCAAGCATACTGTTTTTTCTGTCCTTTTTTCACTAAATATAAAGGAGGTGTTGCAATATACACGTGACCACCTTCTATCAGTTCTCTCATATACCTAAAGAAAAAGGTAAGAATCAAGGTTTCAATATGACTACCATCTACATCCGCATCACACATGATTACTACTTTATGATAGCGTAGCTTTTCTAAATTCAATGCTTTACTATCTTCCTCAGTACCAATGGTTACCCCTAATGCAGTATATATATTCTTAATTTCCTCGTTTTCAAAAACACGATGTGGCATAGCCTTCTCCACATTCAAAATCTTACCACGTAGCGGCAAAATTGCTTGAAACTTCCGATCTCTACCCTGCTTGGCAGTTCCTCCTGCCGAATCACCCTCGACCAAGAAAACTTCACATAGCGCAGGATCTTGTTCAGAACAATCCGATAATTTACCAGGCAGGCCACCAATACTCATTACCGTCTTACGTTGTACCATTTCACGAGCCTTCGTGGCAGCATGTCTTGCCGTAGCGGCCAAAACGACCTTCTGAACAATTATCTTAGCATCATCCGGGTGCTCCTCTAAATAATTAGTAAGCATCTCGGACACTGCTTGACTTACTGCAGAAGAAACTTCTCTATTTCCAAGCTTGGTCTTTGTTTGCCCTTCAAATTGTGGTTCTTGCACTTTTACCGAAACAATGGCCGTAAGACCTTCACGGAAATCATCTCCTTGTATTTCAAACTTTAACTTATCCAACATACCAGAAGCATCCGCATATTTCTTTAAGGTGGATGTTAATCCTCTTCTAAAGCCTGATAAGTGCGTTCCTCCTTCGTGCGTATTAATATTATTCACGTAAGAATGAAGGTTCTCCGTATAACTCGTATTATAAATCATAGCAACCTCAACAGGAATATTGTTTTTCTCACCCTCCATAGAGATTACGTTCTGGATGAGTGATTCTCGGTTACTGTCTAAAAACTTAACAAATTCCTTTAAACCCTCATCAGAATAAAACACTTCTGAGACAAATTCCCCATCATCATCTTTTTGACGCCTATCCGTTATAGAGATTGTAACTCCTTTGTTCAAAAAAGACAGCTCGCGCATTCTATTGGAAAGGGTCTCATAACTATATTCGATGGTCTGAGTAAATATAGTAGTGTCAGGCAGAAAGGTAACCTCTGTACCCCGATCTTCTGCCTTGCATTCTCCAATACTCTTTACCGGATACATGGCTTTACCACGTTCATATTCTTGCTCCCAGATTTTACCATCTTTAAAAACAGTAGCTTTTAAGTGCGATGACAAAGCGTTTACACAAGAAACACCCACACCATGGAGTCCACCTGATACTTTGTAGGAATCCTTATCGAATTTTCCACCGGCACCAATCTTAGTCATTACTACCTGAAGGGCAGAAACACCTTCTTTTTTATGCATCCCTACCGGTATCCCTCTACCGTTATCCCTTGTAGTTACCGAGTTATCTTCATTAATGATAACGCTTATGGTATCACAATGACCACCCATGGCTTCATCAATGGAATTATCCACCACTTCATATACCAAATGGTGCAATCCACGTGTACCCACATCGCCTATGTACATAGACGGTCTCATGCGCACATGCTCCATTCCTTCCAAGGCCTGAATACTATCCGCAGAGTAATCCTTCATAGGTGCCTCCGGCTTTTTCTTCAATGCATCTTCCTTATTCTCTTCGTCTTCGTTTTTTGCTGCTTCGCTCATAAATTTAAGGTTGTTTGTACTTCAAATTTTGCAATCTTACAAATATACGCAATACCCTATGAAATATGATGTTTATAGCTTTTTACATCCGTAAGTTATCAACAAAGATTGTGGAAAAACCATACACTTAAAACTAGTACAAGAAAACGCATTCATTATTGCTTTAATAGAAAAACAAAATGATGGAAATTTTGGATTCTTATAGTCACTAGCTTTGCCAAAAAGTAAGATTAAGCTACTTCAGCATAGCATTGGTCAATATGTCTTTCATGACTGGACTATCTGTATCCAAATCATTATATTTTTTTCGCTCTTTAACAAGCTCTTGCTTCATCTCTAAAATTACGTTGGCATACTTTTCATCCGCTACCGCGTTATGCAGTTCGTTTGGATCCTCTTGTAAATCATAAAATTCCCAACTTGGTTCTGAATTCTCCTTTGAAGCCCCTTTTTTCCCCAAGCCTTGCCCATAGAAAAAAGCCAACTTATACCGCTCGTTCCGTATACCAAAATGTGCTGGCCTATCTGGATGGTGCAACCAATAACGATAATACAGCTGTTGCCTCCAATCTTTGGCTGTTTTCCCAATTAAATTCTGTCTGAAACTTTCTCCTTGTATGTAAGATGGTTTATCAATACCAGCATAATCTGCTAATAAAGCAGAAAAATCAATATTCAATATGATATCGTCTATACGCTGACCTCCTTTTATTTCTTTAGGATATCGAATGACAAATGGCATACGAAGGGATTCTTCATAGATTAAACGTTTGTCAAAAAAACCATGCTCCCCTAAGAAATAACCTTGGTCGGCCGTGTAGATAACGATGGTATTATCTGAAATACCTTCGGACTCCAGATAGTCTAGCAGTTTTCCAATATTATCATCGATAGCTGCTCCTGAACGCATAAAATCCTTAACTAATTTTTGATAAATCTTTTTTCGTTTTTGCAAGCTATCCAAGCCATTCAAAGGATAGGGAAGTCCTGGGTAGTGTGTCCAAAAATCATCTGTATCGGTAGCTTGCTGCCAGCGTTTACCCAAATTTTCTAATACTTGTCCTTTAAATGTGCGTCCTGTTGTTTCTTTTCCGAAGTCGAACAAAGACGCTGGCTCAGGAATCGTATCATTTTCGTAAAGTGAGGCAAATCGTTTTGGAAAATCAAAAGGCTCATGGGTGGCCTTAAAATTACAGAACATCATAAATGGCTTTGCACTATCTCTTTTCTTAAGATGTTCAATCGTAAGGTCTGTTATAATATCCGTAGAAAAACCTTCGTATTGCTTTCCTGCTGACGCATCACGGCCATCTCTCCAGTTTTCTTTTGTCTTTAAAATTGGATTCCAGTACTCTCCTTGTCCTGGCAAAACATTGAAATAATCAAAACCTTCTGGTTGTTCTACTAAATGCCATTTACCAATCACAGCGGTCTGGTATCCATTCTCACGTGAGGTCTTGGCTATATTTGGATGACCTTTAGGAATAGGTTCGTTTAATGTGTATACCTCATTTAAGTGACTGTATTGACCCGTAAGAATACTTCCCCTACTTGGGGTGCATATGCTGTTCGTACAAAAAGCATTGTTTAGGACCGCTCCCTCGTTCGCCATGCGTTGAATGTTCGTGTTCTGAACATAGTCTTCCAAAATACCACCGTAAAGACCCCATGCCTGCGAGGTATGGTCATCCGAAAGAATAAAAAGAATGTTGGGTTTTTGAGTCTCTTTCGCTGGATTATCGGAACAAGACACAAAAATCCCTGTTATTGGGATGAAAAGTAAAATGAAAAAATTATTCCAATTAAAAGTCTTCATGGTTGATTGGTTTTTCTATCGCTCTAAATATATTCAATATTAAAATAAAATAACCAAGTTTCCCTGTCTTTCCATGTACCTATAAACATGTTAATTTTAAAAAATAAAAGAGGCACCCGTTATGTGGCACCTCTTTAAGACTAATTAAAAAAACAAAACTGATCCGCTTCAAAGTAGCGGAAAACAGAATCATAAGAACCTCTACTTCTTGTAAGCGTCATCATGCACATTAGCAACCGCTCTACCGGAAGGATCGTTCATGTTTTTGAAAGCCTCATCCCATTCGAGTGCAATTTTTGTACTACAGGCTACCGAAGGCTCCTGAGGCACACAAAGCGCCGCTGCGTCCGAAGGAAAATGCTGCTCGAATATGGATCGATAATAAAACTCCTCTTTGGATGTAGGCGTCTGTAACGGAAATCTAAATTTAGCATTGGCCAACTGTTCGTCCGTTACCTCTTCGTTTACTACTTCCTTCAAGGTATCTATCCAACTATAACCAACTCCGTCAGAAAATTGTTCTTTCTGTCTCCAGGCGACACTATGGGGCAACATATCCTCGAACGCTTTTCTTACGACCCATTTTTCCATGCGTTCGCCATTTATCATTTTATCTTTTGGGTTGATACGCATCGCTACATCCATAAACTCTTTATCCAAAAATGGTACACGGCCTTCTATTCCCCAAGCTGCCAAAGATTTATTCGCCCTAAGACAGTCGTACATATGAAGTTTATCCAATTTACGGACCGTTTCTTCATGAAAATCCTTAGGGCTTGGAGCTTTATGAAAATACAGATATCCACCAAACAACTCGTCTGCACCTTCTCCGGACAGCACCATTTTTATCCCCATCGACTTGATTACCCTCGCCATTAAATACATAGGCGTAGATGCCCTTATCGTAGTTATATCATAGGTTTCCAAGTTGTAGATGACGTCTTTAATTGCATCTAAGCCTTCCTGTATGGTAAACTTAATTTCATGATGTACCGTACCAATGTGATCCGCTACTTTACGAGCGGCAGCTAAGTCGGGTGAACCTTCCAGACCCACTGAAAATGAGTGTAATTGTGGCCACCAAGCCTCCGTAGTATCATCCGATTCTATTCGTTTTTGAGCATATTTTTTTGCAATCGCTGACGTTACAGATGAATCCAAACCACCGGAAAGCAATACGCCGTAAGGCACATCGGACATTAATTGTCTATGCACTGCAGCTTCTAACGCAACTTTTATTTCTTGAATACTAGTTTCGTTCTCCTTTACCGCATCATACTCCATCCAATCTCGTGAGTACCATCTTTTAAGTTCTCCATCAGAACTATGCAAATAGTGTCCTGGAGGGAAAAGTTCTATTTTTGTACATGTACCTTCTAAAGCCTTGAGTTCTGAGGCTACATAAAAAGTACCGTTCTGGTCCCAACCCATGTATAGTGGAATAATTCCCATATGATCACGAGCCACAAAATATTCATCTTTCTCCGTATCGTATATGGTGAAACCAAAAATACCATTCATTTCATCCAGAAAATCTACTCCTCTTTCTTGATATAAGGCAAGAATAACTTCACAATCAGATTCTGTTTGAAAATCATATTTACCTTCAAATTCCTTTCTGAGCTCCCTATGATTATAAATCTCACCGTTAGCGGCTAAAACCAATTTACCGTCCTTACTTAAAAGTGGTTGTTTTCCAGAAGCAGGATCTACGATAGCCAATCTTTCATGCGCTAAAACTGCTTTATCATTAGAATAGATTCCACTCCAATCCGGACCTCTATGACGTATTTTTTTTGACATCTCCAACAATTGAGGCCTCAGCACTTCCGTACTTTCCTTAACATCAAATGCACATACTATTCCACACATAATCTTTATTATTATATCAATTTGAATACAAATATGAATTTATTGTTTCAATTATCAAACTAATACAGCACATATGATTTCATTATATAACAATAATTTGATTTATACACACAATTTAGAATCAAAAAGGTAAAAACACATATAAATTGAATCTAATTGTAAGTATTTAAAAAATTAACGACATTTTAAGCAAATCTAAATTACGAACTACTTAGATTTGGAACACTTTAAAAACAAACATTTACAATGAAAAAATTTAGTATTATTACCTTATTTGTATTCGCACTAGCGTTTACCACAAACACCAGTGCACAGAAATTCTCGGGAATGGATAAAAGTCCGCTAGATATGGCTTCCTACCCTAGTGATTATAAAATTTCTGAAAAAGTCGTACGTATTTCTTACGGCAGACCTCAATTAAATGATAGATCCCTAACAGAACTTGCACCAGCCGGTGAAGTTTGGAGAACGGGTGCCAATGAAGCACCAGAGATAACGTTTTATAAAGACGTAACCTTTGGCGGTGAAAAAGTAAAAGCAGGTACGTATGCGTTACTTAGCATACCGGGTGAAAAAGAATGGACTGTAATCCTACACAGCCAACTTAACCAATGGGGTTCTTATTTTTACAAGGAAGCATCAGATGTTGTCCGTGTTAAAGGAGCAACTAGTTCTGGAGATTCATTAGAAGCATTTTCTATAACATTTAAAGATGTAGATGGCGGAGCGCATATGGTTATGGGCTGGGACACTACTAGAGTTGCTGTACCGATTATGTGGTAGATCAACAGACCAACAGTAACAAATAAAAAAACCTAAGGACTACCTTAGGTTTTTTTTATTTAATATACTGTGTATAGATTCTTTACTGCGGCGGTAGCTTTCTAGAACCTGTAATATCGAAAGTTCCCTGACTGGAAGATGCTTCGCCTACAATCGTATCTTCATTAGCATTCAAAACAACAGCAACTCGCTCTACGCCATCTAAATTAACTATAAATTTCAACGTGTTGCCTTCTATTTTCACATCATGCCCGTTAAGTACTCCACTACCTAAATGCACCTCAACAATATGCTGTCCATTTTCCAAACGCACAAACAATACGCCTTTTCTGTATGCATCCTCGGTTCCTTTTACCTCATAATCCCAAACACCTAAAGGCCCGTCATTGAAGGTTATAAAAGTTAATAACCCAGTCATCAAAGCATTATTGCTTGCTGCGGCATAGCTACTGTAGCTGGCTGTTAAAACAAAAATTAAGCATGTGGCTAAAAACTGAAATCGTTTGATCATACTAATTAAGTATTATATATTAACTTACAACGTTTAATTTATAAAATTATTCCGTTTTTTCATATGATTTAAAGAATGAGCCTTATCAAGATTTCGGAGATCGGGTATTCTTCTTCTCTTTAATTCGAACATAAATTAGTTTCTTTCTCCCCTTGGAATCCTCTCTACGCTCAATTTCAAAATGTGGAATGCTATTGATTAAAGGTGTTAATTTTTGAAAACCATAATTCCTAGCGTCAAAATTAGGTTGTTTCTTTTGCAACAGACTTCCTACGTCCCCTAAAAATGCCCATCCGTCGTCGTCAGCAACATCATCTATTGTGTTTGCCATAAAGCGTAACGCTTGAGGTGTAACCTTATCTACCTTGTTCTCTGTCTTTGGTTTGGATTTATCCGTGTCCGCTGTCTCCTCTCCTCCTTGATCTTTCAATATCTCCAGATAGATAAACTTATCGCAAGCCACAATAAAAGGATTCGGCGTCTTTCGTTCCCCAATTCCATATACCTGCATCCCGGCCTCGCGCAATCTAGTGGCCAAACGTGTGAAATCACTATCACTACTAACAATACAGAAACCGTCTACCTTACCAGAATACAATACATCCATGGCATCTATAATCATTGCAGAATCGGTAGCGTTCTTTCCTTGGGTATATCCGTATTGCTGAATGGGTGTTATAGCATTCTCCAAAAGTACGTTCTTCCATTTGCCCAGTCGTGGATTGGTCCAGTCTCCATAAATACGTTTAATGGTAGGGTTGCCGTACTTGGCAATTTCTTCCATCATTTCCTTTATATATGCGGATGGAATATTATCCCCATCAATCAGTACCGCTAAATTCTTATCCATTTGATCACTTTTTGTAAAGGTAGGATGTTTTAATATGCAATATCGAATTGTACACTTCTGATTTTTAATAATCAATTCATGTACAAGTTTTTAGTAACTTTAATCAATTAATTTCCATAACAACATAGCTCCTATGCACTTTTCAACTATTAAAATAGCCGCACTAACTATTCTTATAACACTTATTACGCTACCTGTAAATAGTCAAGAAAAAGAGTACTATCAGCTCAAAACATATACCATTGAAAATGAATCCCAAGAAAAAATGGTGGACACCTATCTTGAAAACGCTTTTTTGCCTTCATTAAAGCGATATGGGATTACTTCCGTGGGCGTCTTTAAACTGCATAATTCTAATTTTGTGAAGGCCGATAAGATTCACGTTCTCATACCCTTTACCTCTTTGCTCCATTTTGAAGCCTTGGAAGACTTTTTACTTGTAGATAGAGCACATCTAAAAGCAGGAGAAGCATACTTAAAGGCAGCATTTAACAATGCACCCTATACGCGCATTAATTCTGTGCTAATGCGTGCATTTCCGGAAATGCCTAAAATGAAGCCTTCCCCGGTAGAAGGTCCAAAAAAAGACCGTATTTATGAACTTAGAAGCTATGAATCACCCACAGAGCTTACTTACAAAAACAAAGTACATATGTTCAATCAAGGTGGCGAAGTGGAGCTTTTTGACAGCCTAGGCTTTAACGCTGTATTCTACGGCGAAGTTATATCTGGTGACGCCATGCCTAATCTTATGTATATGACAAGCTTTTCCAACATGAATAAAAGAGACGAACTGTGGAAAACTTTCTTCGCATCATCTAAATGGACCGAATTGAAGAGTGACGCTTATTATAAAAATAATATGAAAAAAGCAGATATTATGCTACTCTACCCTACTGCATATTCGGATTATTAAAGAAATTATGACACCTCTATTGGGTAATTCGGAATTCCACACGTCTATTATTTTCGCGACCTGTACTTGTGCGGTTTAGCATCGCTGGTCGCTCACTTCCAAAACCTTCATAGGTTACCCTCGTACTATCAATTCCTTTTTGAATTAAATACGCGGCTACCGCCTGTGCTCTATTTTTGGACAACCGCTTGTTATAACTGGCTGAACCAATAGCATCGGTATGTCCGCTAATTTCTATGTTTAGATTTTTCCGGAGTTTCAAGTACGCTTCAATTTCATCTAATTCGTGTTTTGATTTTGGCAAAAGCTCAAAGGTATCGAACCTAAAAAGTAGGTTTTTAAACGTATGAATGCTATCCAATTGAAAACTTTTTCCATCACTAACAACAACTGTTCTGGCATGGGCATTAGGATTCAATGGTACTACGGAAACCATATCCAAATAATAATAGGAACCCTTGGTAACATTTCGTTTTGTTCTAAACTTTTGGGTTCTTACATTATTTTTAAAATTACCGATCAGCATATAATTCTCTGTGCCGTTAGCGACAAACTCCTTTGCCACCTTAACCCAATCTTCTTTGTCCGAGTAAAAATCAGAATATTTTATCTCAAAGTAATTGGAGACATCACCAGGTATTTTGGAGAGATGCATACGGGATAGGGTTTTTCTTGTTGCTACCTTAATAGGGTGTTCAACGAACTGTATTCCAAACTCCTTTATCGCAAAATCTGACCGTTCTGCGAGACTCACATAAAAAGATACCGTATACGTTTCTCCCTTAACCAAGGTTTGATTAAGACCAGCTTGTATATACTCCCTATAATCATCGGGAGCATAGAAATAAAAGCCCACATAGCCTACGCCAAAATTAGCGGGTTGTTCACCGTTGAAGTTTTTAGGTGTACCCATAGCTAGACTGCATCCATTAAAATAATCTGTGGAGCCTTGGGTAGGTGCTACCCAATCCACAACATCTTTGTCTAAATTCCCTAAATTTTGGGGACACTTTACAAAGGTTTCGAAACTTGGATTTTTAACAAGGTTTTGGGGCCAAACCTTTTCCATACCTCCTATGAAGAACATGATACCAATAATCGATAAGTAGCCGCGACAATTCATCAAGAGGTGTTGTATACCCCTAAAATAAGAAAATCCTCACTGCCTAAAAGCATTGAGGATTTAGATTGTCTTGTACAAATGCGTTAAAAATCAAACTTATAAGTAGCACCTGCCAATACCTGAAGCCCTTGAACTTGGAAATTCGCCCAGCGCTGATAGTTATTATTAGCAATGTTAGCTGCCTTTACAAATACGGATAGTTGGTCGTTTACACGATAGCCAACATGGGCATTAGCATCGAAAAATCCGTCTAGAGTTATGAGCGTTGCAGGAAATTCGGATGGTAATACATTTTGAACGACTACACTAGAAAAATCCTCGCGCTCGCCAACATAAAACAAATTAGCTCCAGCATACCACTGTTCTCCAATCTGGTAATCCAGAAACAAGGAAGCTTGCAGATTGGGTAGGTTCCACGCTGGATTACCTGTTTCTGTGGTATAGTCATTTACGTTCACGTTTACACCTAAGGTAAAGTTCCGGTTAACATCTACGTTTAATTCTCCAAATACTCCAATGGTTTTTATATCGTCATAAAACACATCAAAAGAATTTCCGAAATAGTACCCTCGATCATCGTTCCTAAATAGGTTTTGCGGATTTAAACGAAATAAAGGACTGTTATTCTCTGCGCTGTAAGACCCTTTTACATTGTAGCTTAAATTTGGCAATAACTGACCCTTAAATCCAATATAGGCATTGTACTGACTATCCGTTGGAACAATATCCAAGGTTGGGGAAACAAAGGGATTATCTTCTACAAAATCGTGAAACGAATTCTGGCGCAGTTCCCCTGTTATTCCACCATAGGCGATAACGGTTTCCTCTAGTAATCGATAAGACGCGGTTACGGCCGGATAAATATAAAAATTGCCTTCACTATTTTCCAAGTCCATACCGTACACCACATTTACACCCAAATTAAGAGACAAATCATCTCTTAGCATTTGCAAACTAGGATTGATACCTACCTGCAGCTGCCCATAGTTAATCCCTCCTTCATTTACCGTATTACTCAAATTGGTGTTTTCAAAACTACCACCTACATAGTCTACATGTGCTCCAACTCCGAAAGTCTCTTCGTTCAAGGGGAACTCAAAGGCGGCATTAAGTAAGGCGCGGTTTTCTCCAGACTGGGCAGAATCCCAAAACCTACGGTACTTGGCATCAACTCCTTTAAAAAAAGAATCTTCCAAGTTAAAATGTCCAGACGCCTCTGCCATAAAATAATTCTGACCTTCGTCAATGCCTGCTATCGTGGCTTCATCTAAACCAGACTCGGGCAGGCCGTACCAATTATAATATTTGTGATGTAAACCTATATCAGCACCCCAATTATAATCCCTATCCCTCTTTTTGTAAGCCCCATCCAATCGTGAATTGGAAAACCTATCGTTCAATGCTACACCTTCAATTCCGCCCTGAGTGGAGTGATGGTTTAATCCTATAACTAAATCCTCATCTCTACTTAGGGTCCTATTGGTATAAAAATCTGCATTAGCGTTACCATAATTTCCAACTCCAACAGAAGCATAGGAATTGAAAAGCACTGGTGGCGGTATCCTTTCTACTCTAGAGGCGGTACCTTTTGACGGTGTAAAGGTTGAAGCTACAGGTACAGAAAAAATACTATAGTTGATTTCCTTCTTCTGCAATACAATGGAATCATTGAGATTAGGTATGGATTTAATCTTAAATGCATCCGAAACAGTTGGCGTATAGGCCTTTGTTACCGTTACGGTCTCCGTTCCAATATCATCTTTCTTATCATCTTGGGCACTTGCGCATTGCAGACCCATGAACAGGATACCGGTTACTGCTAGTATACTTTTGTACATACGTGTTCTATTACTTTGGTACATTAATCTTGATTTGGATTTACCGAAGAATTTCGTTTCGATTCCTTGGATTTAATAATGGCAAGCTCTCCCCGTGCATCGGCAATAATTTCTGGGAATTGCTCAAAATTGGTGATAACGCTCTCCAGGATATAGGTGGCTTGATAAGCATCGTCTAGGACATAAAAATTCTTGGCCATGAGCACCAATCCCTTGCCGCCCCACTCCTTGTAGGTAGCATAGTCCTTGGCCAATTTTTGAACCGCAATATTAGATGATTCCGCATCACCCTCCTTGTTCTTGAAATAGGCTTCATAGTATAGTGCCTCCGCAGCTGTAGCACCAGAAGCTATAGTAAGGACTTTCGCATAGGCAGATTTTGCTTTATCCTCATTATTCGTAGCAATAGCCGATCTAGCAATCATAATTTGTGCATCGCTCTTAATACGGTCATCTATACTTGGGGTCGCTAGCACCTTCTCCGCATACTCCAAAGTCTTGTCATAGTTCTGTTGCTCATAATACCCTTTCATTAGGTTACTTTGTGCAAAAGTTCTGTTTTGCTGTATGTTCGCCCTGGTTTCCAGTTGCAATAAATAGGGTAAAGCGGTTTTATAATCCTGCTGACCGATGTACACCTCGCACACCCTCGCCAAAGCTTGCTCCGCATAACTACTGGATGGTCTATCCGCTACAAATTTGTAATATGGCAGGGCAGCTTCCTTATCTCCTTTTCCAAAATATAATAAAGCTAAACTGAAATTAGCATCTATGGCACTAAGGCCATTAGGAAACTGGGTTATGTAATTTTTATATCCTCGGATAGCCGCCTCGGTGTTTCCGTCCCGCTCTTGTTTTTGTGCCGATTCGAAATTAGCATTATCCAATTCCGTATCGGTGACCTCAACAAAATCCAAATCTTGCACCCAAGCGGCGTACTCGTTTACTTGACCCAAATCTACGTAGACCAATTTAGCGGTCGCTACGGCCTGTATGGCTTCCTGACTTTTTGGATAGTCCCTTACCACGGTCTTGAACTTGGCCAAAGCATCTTCATTACGGCCATTATTGTAATGCACCAAGCCTTGACGCATTAATGCTTGCGGCACTAGACTGCTTGCTCTATATTCCCGTATCAATCTGTCATAAGCCTCTAATCCTTTACGCTCCTGACCGCTACTTACGTAAGAGTTACCCAGTTCATACAGGGCATCGTCCTTAAGGCTAGAACTAGTATAGTCCGTGACAAAGCGCTCTAAACTTTCAATTTTTGTATCCGCCTTACCAACAAAACCATAGCTCACCGCCTTTTGGTACGAAGCGTAATCCTTTTCAGGACCCCTAAGCGCCAAAGCCTTGTTATAGGTTTCAATAGCCGGCCAATATTTACTAGTTGCAAAATAACTATCTCCTAAGCGGAGATAGCCATCGTTCAATTTTTCTATGGCCTCGCTTCCTTTATCCGTAAACGCAGAAAAATAAGTAATGGCCTTATCATAATCCTTTTGCTTAAAATAGGCATAGGCCAGACTGTAGTCTACATCTGAAAATTCCGCTTGAGATCTGTTAGCACCATTTTGCTTCACAGATAAAAATCCTTTGGCCGCTACGTCAAATCGGTTTAAAAGATAATCCGCTTCCGCCTTCCAATAGGCTGCTCTTGTCTCAAATTTAGCATCTTCGGCATTTTTGAGTGATTTTTCCAACACCTCAGAAGCACCCGTATAATCGGATTCCATAAAAAGCTCTATACCTCTGTAGTACGCCACTTTCTGGTATGTAGCCTTACTAGCGTAGCTTTTGTTCTTTTCTAAAAGTTCCATTGCACCGGCAAAATTCTTCGAAGTAATATACGAGTCGACCAACAGCGTTTGCATTTCCTCTTGGAACTCATCATTAGGGTAAGTTTCCAAATAGTTGGTAATGACCTGTGGCACTGGCTCGTAGGCATTACCCACTTCATAGCTCAATCGCGCATAGTTTAGAAAGGCATCTTTTTGAATTTTTGGTTCAAAATCCATTTGGGATGCATTTCTAAAAGCGTTAAGTGCCTCCTGTTTCTTATCTAATTTCAGGTAACATTCCGCTAAATGATAATAGGCATTTTGCGAAACACTATTGGTACCATCAATAATTTTATTAAACTGTTGTACTGCGTTCGCATAATCCTGTTGCATATAATAGCAATAGCCCAGTAAGTAGAAATCTGTATTACTCCATTTGCCTCCCTTACCTTGATAGGCCTCTAAATAAGGAATGGCATTGTTGTATTGTTTTAGATTGAAATAGCTTTCGCCGATAATCTTGTTCAGTTCCGAAACCTCCTTACGATCAGATTTTGGAAGTTGCTTTTTGGCTAATGCAATGGCCTCCTCGAACTTTCCTAGCTTAAAGTTCATGTCTGCCTGATAATAACTTAGTTTCTCCTCTAATAAATCTTGGTCCGTAATCTGGTCAAACCGTTGGTTTGCCGCTTCGTAATCGTCTTGCTGATAGGAAATGTAGCCCAAATAATATTTGGCCTGAGAACCATAAACCTGAGAATTAGATACTTTAGAAAGATACTGCTCCGCTTCTTGGGTCTTACGTGAAGAAAATAGGGAATATCCATAATTGAAATTGAACTTTTCCATTTCATTTCTCGAGAGCGCACCTTGATCTACTTTGTTGTACCATTTTAGCGCATAGGGATACTTACCAGTTTCAAAATAATACTCAGCAACATCTGCAAAGGCAGAATTTCGTTTGGTTGATGTTGGGTATTTCTCCACAAAATCCTCCATTAATCGGTCTGCACCCTGCTGATTAAGTCTTACAGCAGCATTGGCAGCATAGTAAGCACTGTTTGCAGCAACCTCCTCGTTCTCGGTACTTGATTTCACCTTTTGAAAAATTGTCTGTGCGGCTTGGTACTGTTCGTTATTGTACAGTGCAAGGGCATCTTGAAACTCTTTTTGATCGTGGGTATAGATTTTGGTTTCCTGTGCATTGGAAGACCAAACTATTCCTGTAAGTACAGGAATGTAAACTAGGAATTTTTTAAGCATAGCGTTCTCTAACTATTTGATGGCACTCTCGTGTCATTAGGGATAACGACAAATAGTGTACCTAAGTATGTGTGTTAAATGACAAAGGAAAAGAATTTGCAAAACAGTTCGTTACTATCGGTAGGAACTTATTACTTTTATATCAACATTTGCACTATGGAAAACACTGTTTTAGAGTTAAAGGATGCCGCTATATTTCAAAAAGAGAGTCTTGTTTTGAACGAGGTAAACCTACACGTGGCCAAGGGTGAATTCGTATACCTAATTGGGAAGACAGGAAGCGGAAAAAGTAGCTTTATGAAAACCCTTTACGGCGACCTCCCCTTAAAACAAGGGGAAGGCAGTATTGTTGATTTCAACCTAAAGACATTAAAAGAAAATGACATCCCTTTTTTAAGACGGAAATTAGGCATCGTTTTTCAAGACTTTAAACTATTACCTGACCGCAATATCAATCAGAATATGCTATTCGTCTTGAAAGCTACAGGCTGGAAGGACAAAGCAAAAATGGATTCCCAAGTAGAGGCCGTACTCGAAAAAGTAGGTATGAAAACCAAGGGTTTTAAATACCCCCACGAAATTTCAGGTGGGGAACAACAACGTGTCGCCATAGCCAGAGCACTCTTAAACGACCCGGAACTTATTTTGGCAGATGAACCTACAGGAAACCTGGATCCACAGACAAGCGTGGAAGTCATGAAAGTATTACAGGAAATCAACAAATCGGGAAGAACCATATTAATGGCCACGCACGACTACGCCCTTATTTTAAAATATCCTTCAAAAACCATTAAATGCGATGCTAATCGTGTTTTTGAAGTAGTACAAAAAGCAGTGTAACATCCTATTCTATTTTTATAAAATCACAACCTCCTTACCCAACCATACGCCCTAATTCATGATGAAGAAAAACGAAGAAGCCAAAAGGCTTCAAGAACAGGATACCAATAAAAAAGATTGGCTAAAATGGGGACCTTACCTGAGTGAAAGGCAATGGGGCACGGTTCGAGAGGATTATAGTGCTAATGGTGATGCTTGGAATTATTTTCCACACGAACATGCTCGAAGTAGGGTTTACCGTTGGGGCGAAGACGGTATTGCAGGATTCTCTGATAGGTACTGCAATATTTGTTTTAGCATTGCCCTCTGGAACGGTAAGGATTCCATCTTAAAGGAACGGCTGTTCGGGCTTACAGGACCTCAAGGAAATCATGGAGAAGATGTAAAGGAACTCTATTACTATTTAGAAAGTACGCCAACCCACTCGTACATGAAGCACCTGTACAAATATCCGCAAGCGGCTTACCCATACGAAAAGCTCGTGTCCGAAAATCAAAAAAGAAGTCGGAATGAACTGGAGTACGAAGTATTGGATACGGGCGTATTTAAAAACAATGCCTATTTTGATGTCTTCACGGAATATGCCAAAGGTGATGAAAAAGATATCCTAGTAAAAATTACAATAAGCAATAGAAATTCAAAAGCTGCAGAAATACATCTACTGCCCACCTTAACCATTAGAAATCACTGGACATTTAAGGAAATGCCTAAGAAACCAGTTGTAAAGAAAAGTACAAAAAACGGTGAGGTCTCTGCTACTATTAATCACCCCTATGTAGGCAATTACAATTTGTATTTTCAAGAAGCGGACCAGCTATTGTTTACTGAAAACGAAACGAACCGAGAAGCCGTTTTTCTTCAAAAAAACGCACATCCTTTTAAAAAAGACCTATTTCATAAAGCCGTTTGTGAAGATGATTATACACTTGCTACCAAAAATGAGCAAGGCACCAAGTTTGCACCGCTATACCGCAGAAAAATAGAAGGTGGTAAATCAGTTTCGATAGTACTTAGATTAAGTGAAAAAAAATTAACAGCGCCTTTCGGAAAAGAATTCGATACTATTTTTGAAGCACGTAAAAAAGAATGTGACACCTTTTACGAAGCCTTGGCACCAAAGGCCAGTACCGATAAAAAAGCAATATTAAAACAAGCTTTGGCCGGCCTATTATGGACCAAACAATATTACAATTATGAGGTGGAACAATGGTTAAAAGGGGATTCTAAAAATTCTCAGCCACCAAAAGAACGACTTACAGGTCGCAATAGTTCTTGGAAAACGCTTCGAAACCACGATGTACTCTCTATGCCAGATGCCTGGGAATACCCTTGGTATGCAGCATGGGACTCTGCGTTTCATTGTGCTTCTTTTGCCTTGATAGACCCTAGTTTTGCCAAAGAGCAACTCTTGCTATTTACCAAAGAATGGTACATGGCGCCGAACGGCCAAATACCCGCGTACGAATGGAATTTCAGTGACGTAAACCCCCCAGTGCAGGCATGGTCCGCGTTACGGATTTATAAAACGGACAAAGAAAAAACAGGTACAGGCGATGTTAAATTCCTAAAAAGGATGTTTAACAAATTGGCGCTCAACTTTACCTGGTGGGTAAACCAACTAGACCAGAACCAAAACAATGTTTTCCAAGGTGGTTTTTTAGGTTTGGACAATATTGGTGTTTTCGACCGTAGTCATGGGATTCCGGGCAACGGAACTTTGGAGCAGGTAGATGGCACGGCTTGGATGGCACTTTATTGTCTGAACATGTTGGAAATGAGTTTGGAAATAGCCAAAGAAGATGATTCCTATGAGGACATGGCTACCAAATATTTAGGCCATTTCGTCTTTATTGCAGAAGCTCTGAACAAGATGGATACGGAATATGAAGGTACCTGGGACAGTGTTGAAGGTTTCTTTTATGACAGATTAGTTTTACCGGACGGACGTTCCACGCGTATTAAAATACGGTCTATTGCAGGTATGCTCTCTTTAGCAGCCGTATTGAACATAAAAAAAGATACCTTAAATCAATTTCCTAAGTTTAAGGCCAGTGTCCTTTGGTTTCAGAAGTACCGTATGGAAAATCTCAAATTTCCAATCATACAAGGATTTGAAGATGGGGAAGATTTACTTTTATCTTTGGTACCCGATGACCGATTGCAATTGTTGGTCAAAAGCTTACTGGACGAGAAGGAATTCCTAAGTCCACACGGGATTCGCTCCCTTTCCAAAATTCATGAAAAACCATACCGAATACAAATTGATGGTATCGATTATTCCATAAATTATGAACCAGCAGAATCTACGGTATCCTTGTTTGGAGGTAACTCCAATTGGCGTGGACCTGTATGGATGCCGATGAACTATCTCTTTATCCAATCTTTACGGGAATATTATAGTTTTTGTGGAAAGGATATGACTTTTGAATATCCTACGGGCAGTGGCACAAAGTTGGATTTACACCAAATCAGTAATGAAATTAGCAAACGTCTCATTAAAATATTTGAAAAAGATACTGATGACAAACGTCCGTTTAACCTTTTACACGACAAACAGTATACCGATCCCAACTTTAAAGATTTGGTTTTATTCTATGAATATTTTCATGGTGAAAACGGTCGTGGACTTGGTGCATCGCACCAAACGGGCTGGACAGCGCTCGTAGCTAACTTAATTCAAGAATTAGACTCGTAACCACTGCATAGGCCTTAACTTATAAAAAACCGACACAATTCCCTATACGTGCGTTGTGGTTGTTACACAAATATACCTAGCGTTACCTAGGTATGTCCGACCGTGAAATTTCTATCCACGTTCCGCTTTTTGGAATTCAAGGTTCACGAATAAAGATAAGAATCGATACCTAGACCATATTTTTCCGTTGGATATAAAATACCACTTTTAAGCGTGAAAATATTTTTATAAGGGTCATCCACCAATTCTAAATGACCGTCCAAATCTGCATACATGATATTGGGGCGTGCGAGTGCAAAATGTAAGCCCGCAGCGATACCAAGACCACATTCATCTATACAGCCAACCATAACTTCCAACTTAGCGGCCTTGGCGACAGAATTAATATGCATACCGACCATGATGCCTCCAACTTTTTGAAGTTTTATGTTTACCATGTTTACCCGCTCGTTCTGGGCAAGCCTAAAAGCATCTGCAAGGGTTTTCAAACTTTCGTCTGCCATGACAGGGATATCCGTTTTATCCGTCACTTCCCCCAAACGCTCCTCCGACTCAATTTTTGTTGGCTGTTCAAAAATTTCAATACCAACAGGCAGTGTTCTTTTTTCAAATTCAAGGGACTCAGCAACCGTGTATCCTTGGTTACCGTCAAAACGCCATGTAACTTCTGGAAAGGTTTCATGCAGCTTTATCATTTTTTCCACATCGGCATCTACATTGCTCCCCCCCTTAATCTTAAGAATGGAAAAACCCTGGGCAACATACTCCTGCGCGTGCTTCAACGTTTCTTCCAATGACAGAATACCTACCGTAATACTGGTTGGAATAGCACATCTATAACCGCCTAAAAATTTATACAAAGGAACTTCCGCTTTTTTGGAAACAAGGTCAAAAAGCGCTAGATCTACCATCGCCAAAGAAGAAGCCCTTTTGCCGAGTATCTGTTTTAACTCCAATAAAAGAAGGGCATAGGTAAAGGGGTCCTTCCCTATCAAATAATCCGTTATCTCATTTTTTATGGCCTGCTCTACCTCATTAGGTGTTTCTCCAGTAACCACTTTGTCGGGAGCTGCACAACCATACCCAACCCATTTACCATCGGTCTCTATTTTTAGTATAAAATTCGAGGTTTTATCAATAGTTTCGTAGGCGATCGTATAAGGAACAGCAAGTTTTAAATCTAACCGTTCATAAGATACTTTTGTTATTCTCATTTTAGTTTTGCCATCAATAGTTCTACCAAATCATCAGCGCCATATTCCAATACATCAAAGGCAGGTAGTGTGGTTTCTAGGGTAATCTGTTTACACATTTCAGAGATTTCGTCCTTCTCCATATTTTCGTGATTTAAGGTAATTGCTATAACCTCTTTACCAGATATGACCTGTATCGCATTAATTTGCTCTTGTAGGGAATGCATTTTATACCCTGGGAAACCATCATATTCCAATCGTTTGGGCGCATGTTGCAAAACGACATAATCCGGTCTTCCAGCAGCTAAAATTTCAAAACCTCCTGGATAAGCAGGATTCATCAAACTCCCCTGTCCTTCAATTACAATAACATCGGGATTTTCATTTTTATAGGCACTCACTACCGCATGTTCTATTTCTCCCGAAACAAAATCATTGATACAGCTATCCATAACCATACTATACTTTGCCCCTTGCATCCATGCGGTCTGTCCAGTACCAATCATTTCCGCTTTTTTACCCGCGGCCCTGAAGGCATGCACCAATATCCAAGCGGTAGTGCGTTTTCCTAAAGCAGAATCTGTTCCCAGAATCGCTAATTTTAAACACGCCACTTTTTCTATATCACCAGTAAAAAAATGTAGCTTATCACGATCTGGTGTTTTTCTAATATCACGTACCTGACAGTTATTCGCTTTAGCAATCGCCATTAAATCGGTATCATTAGTCAAAAAATCATGTAAACCGCTATCTACGTTCCACCCTTTATCCAATGCCTTTTTAATTACCCCTTTGGCCTCCACTGGTAAGCGACCACCGTCCGGCGCCAGGCCTATAACAAAATAACTGGGCATCATATTAGACGACGCCAATGCGGTTACTGCGGATTCAAAATCCTTAAAAATAGGAATCCCGTTCGGTTTTCCGTCTAAAACCTCACCTGCATCTTTACCCTGATAGTTGGAATCCAAGACACCAACTATCTCATATCGTTCCGTAAAACGCACAAGGCCATGTGCCGTTTTTCCATTTGGGGTATTAAAGGCACCCTCGCTATATACCAATGCCTTACCATCTATAACTTTTTTCTTCATGTTTATTTTAATGTTTTGCTGTAAGCACTGCCACAAAACGGTCGGGCTCCAAATTTAGTTTTTCATCTAGTTCTAATAATCCGATTAGACCAGCCGTAGCTGCAGGAAGAATCTTAAATCCTTCTTTACGTGCTAATAATGCAGTCATCTCACGTAATTTCTTATCGCTTATGTTATACGCACTTCCTCCGGATTCACGCAATGCATATAAGGCTTCTTCTCCATCGAAACTATGCCAATTGATAAGAGGCTCGTTATAAACGGTCTCCTTAATTTTATCTGGGTTCAAGTCCTTACAATGGTCTAAACCTTGTAAAAAAGACTGAACAATTGGGTTTTTAAAGGATGACGAAGCCGCTATCATCTTTGGCACGCGAGACGTCTTTCCCCTTTTATACAGACTTACGAATCCTCTATAGATACCTGCGAACAAGGTACCATTGGAAACGGGAACAGCGCAGTATTTTGGCGCATCCCCTAAATCTTCAAAAATCTCCTGTGCTATTTGTGCATATGCAGATATTTGTAATGGAGTGTTCACACCACCCGGATTAGCATCGTACCATCCATTCTTAGTAGCGTTTGCCGTACTTGCCATAACCACGTCTTCATAACTTCCCGGCAACCTAATAATTTCAGCGTTCAATTTTTCCATTTCCTGAATCCTGTCTGTGTGATAGGACTCCGGAATATATACTTTACAAGCTATTCCGGCTAAATCAGCCGCCAAGGCCATAGCAACCCCATAATTGCCACAGGTTGCTAAAGAAACCACGGTATACTCACGCCGCAGGGCATCGTACAACTGCGCAAAAGCAATACGATCTTTTTGTGTACCTGTAGGGTTATCGCCTTCGTACTTAATATAAAGTTGGCGTAGGTCAAATTCACGCTCCAAAGTCTTTGCGCGGTTTAATCCTGTATCCCCTACCTCCAAACTAATAATATCCTCGAAGCATTCTAACCTATCCACTAAGGACTTGCTCGAATTCTTTACGATTTCGCTCAACTTTCTAGCTTCTGAGGAGACTTTGTTATCTGCCGTTCTTACCCCGTCTTTAAGGTTCATTTTTTATAGTTAGCTTCCATTTTAAGTTACACTAAATTTAATCAGTACTTGTTATTATTTATAAAATTATTTTCTTGCTAAAATGGATGCATAGGTACGTTGTTTCCTTATTCGATTTTAAATTTTAACACATAATTCAATCAAATAATACTGCGTAGATTGTTTCCATTAGGTTTGTCGATGAGCAACGCAACCTAAAATTTAACACACTACCAAACAGTCCTTTATCTAATTTTGGCTACATTCTAAAATAGAAATAATCAATGAAATTAAACCGCTTACTTTTTTATGTTACGCTTCTTTGTAGTAGTGTGATTTTTGCACAAAATGACTTACCCATTAAGGTAACCGAAGCACAGATAAAACCCCTATCCAAATTACTGGACAGCTCCTTACAAGCGAATTTAGAACGCGAAATAGCATCGCATTCCGATTGGAGTCGTCTTATTTCCCAAAAGAAAATGGCCGTTGGCATTGTTGATTTAAGCGACCCTAACAATGTGAGGTATGCAAGGGTCAACGGTAGTCACATGATGTACGCCGCCAGCTTGCCCAAAATTGCAATTCTTTTGGCCGCTATGGACGCTATTGAAAAAGGCGAACTAAAAGAAACTGCAGAGGTAAAAAAAGATATGCGTTTAATGATAAGTAAATCTAACAATGCTGCATCTACGCGAATGATTGATCGTGTGGGCTATGAAAAACTAGAGGCGGTAATGACCGATCCCAAATATAACTTTTACGACGAAGATAGGGGCGGTGGCCTTTGGGTAGGTAAGCGATATGGTGGAGGTGGTGATACCAATAGGGAACCCCTAAAAAATCTAAGCCATGCCGCCACGGTTGGGCAAGTATGCAGATACTATTATCTTTTGGCACACGGAAAGCTTATTAACGAACAACGTTCTAAGCAAATGCTTGCCATAATGGAAGACCCCGAGCTGCATCATAAATTTGTGAATACGCTGGACCAAATTGCACCAAATGCCCGTTTGTTTAGAAAATCGGGTTCTTGGCGCACCTACCATTCGGACTCCATATTGGTATGGGGAGAAGATCCTAACCGCAGATATATCCTGGTTGCTTTGATAGACGATGAAAATGGAGAGCAAATTATTAGAGATTTAGTTAAACCAATTGAGAAAGCTTTAAAAAAGCCGGTACTTTAGCCTCCGGGAATAGGAAATTTCCCATTTGCGGATGATTAAACGATTCATAAAAAAAATATTTGATATAAGGGAGGGCGAATTCAAAGTGTCACTTTGGATGCTCTCCTATATATTTCTGACCATTGCAGTACTGTTAATCGTAAAACCTACCGTCAATGCTCTTTTTCTCTCCGAGTTGGGAGTAGAACAGTTACCATTTGCATTCTTAATGGTTGCCATTACCGCTATTGTAAGTTCTTTGTTTTATTCCAAGGCCGTTGCAAAATACCCTCTAGATAAGATTATCAGAACGACTTTGGTCAGCTCCATTATTATTTTGGCGTGCTTAGGGGCCTTGTTGAACGCCGGAATCATAAATACATTTTTACTTTACTTTTTTTACATCTGGGTTGCCATTTATGCGGTACTATCCGCATCACAATTTTGGGTTTTAGCCAACTTAATCTATAATGTTAGGGAAGCAAAGCGTTTATTTGGGTTTATTGGTTCCGGAGCCATTATGGGAGGAATTATAGGAGGTTATCTAACCACAATATTGGCACCGTTTATTGGGAACGAGAACCTCGTATTCGTAGCAGCCTGTCTTTTATTACTTTGCATACCCCTATTAGGAAAGATATGGGCTGCCAAAGCAAAAACTCCCGGTCATTTAAAAGAGAAA
This sequence comes from uncultured Maribacter sp., assembly GCA_965367705.1. Taxonomy (GTDB): domain Bacteria; phylum Bacteroidota; class Bacteroidia; order Flavobacteriales; family Flavobacteriaceae; genus Maribacter. The sequence goes on from CBDUKC010000010.1 coordinate 24,704, forward strand.
AAAAGAGTGATCAGCAGTGATGAAAGGCCTTTTAAACTCATCCTAAAATCAAAGCATCTCACCTATATCGCATGTATTGTCGCGGTAAGTGTTTTGGTGGCCAAACTCATAGATTACCTATTTAGCGATTTTGCCGCCGCTGCCTTTAGTGACACCGATGAACTTACTGCTTTTTTTGCCTTTTGGTTTTCTACCTTCAATCTGTTGTCATTGGTGATGCAACTCTTTTTCACTCACCGTATAGTGGGTATTTGGGGCGTGGGTTTCTCTCTACTATTGCTTCCTATAGGTATTTTTGGTGGTAGTATTTTCTTCTTGATGCTCCCTGAGCTTTCTGCCGTAGTCGTCATAAAGGCCATGGACGGAATTTTAAAACAATCCGTTCACAAAAGTGCCTCTGAATTGTTGGCACTCCCCTTACCCTTTGAGCTAAAAAACAAAACAAAATCTTTCATAGATGTGGTGGTAGATAGCATTGCTACGGGCATTGCAGGCTGTTTACTGATTTTTGTCATCCGCGGATTGGAACTACCTTCTTTCTACATAGGCATCCTAATTCTGCTATTGGTCTGCCTATGGTTGTTTTTTATTTTGAAAGTAAGAAAAGCATATTACAAGACTTTTCGCACGAATTTGGAACTACTCACGGACAAAAAGAACAATACTAAAAAACTAACGGAAAAGCCCGTATCAGTAGTAGGTGGGATGCGTAACGTTTTCAAAAATGGTGGTGAAAACCAAATTCTATTTATGCTTGATAAATTGATGGAAATTAATGACAAACGCTTTGAAGAAGATGTAGCGCAGCTCTTGGAGCATCCGTCTGTAAAAGTAAAAACTGCAGCCATTCAAAACCTCTATTTTTTAAATAGCCATTCCATGACAGCGGATGTTGGCACCCTACTAAAAATAGATGATTATGGGCTAACCGTGGCGACCTTGGCGTATGTCTTACGGTTCTCGGAGAAGGATACCGGCTTTGTATATAACC
>CBDUKC010000011.1:0-25108 GCA_965367705.1 uncultured Maribacter sp.
TAGGAAATATAGACAAAACACTGTTGGGGCATTATGATGCTGTTCTTACAGCTAAGGATACGCTATGGGATTTAAAGAATTTCACAAGTAACAGGCAATACTTAGACGAGATCCCCGATGCAAAAGATCGAAATCTAGTTCGTTATTTTTTCCTGCAATTTCATGAACATATAACGCCTATTCAGCATCAGTTTCGCAAAAGCATCATCCACAACGACGCCAATGACTGGAATATACTTACGACCAACGGAGAAGTTACCGGGGTTATAGATTTTGGGGATATGTGTCATACATGGCTCATTAATGAACTTGCGATAGGACTTACCTATGTGATGATGGGTGAAGAAAATCCACTAGTGGTTGCAGAAACGGTGGTATCAGCATATAATCAAGTACTTCCGTTACAACAAGAAGAGCTTAATGCCTTGTACTACCTAATTGCGGCAAGACTCTGTACTAGTGTGTGTAACTCTGCCCATACCAAAAAACAGAAACCAGATTCGGATTATATTACCATCAGCGAGCAGCCTGCCTGGGATTTATTGCGAAAATGGCTGAGAATAAATCCTATACGAGCTACAGACGCTTTTAGAAAGGGATGTGGTTTAGACGAAACCAAAAAGTACAGTTTGGAACATCAACTAAAAAGAAGAACTAAAAATATAAGCAGCGCACTATCCTTAAGTTACAGGAAGCCTATACAAATGTCGCGATCCGCCTTCCAGTATATGTACGACACTGATGGTAATACAATTTTAGATGCCTATAATAATATTATGCAAGTAGGTCATTGTCATCCTAGGGTTGTAGAAGCAGGGCAAAGGACTATTGCGCGCTTAAATACAAATACCCGTTACGTCTACGAAGAACTACTTTCCTACTCGGAAAAGCTCCTATCCAAGTTTCCTCCTCAACTGAATAAAGTCTTTTTTGTAAACTCCGGCAGCGCTGCCAGTGACTTGGCCATAAGACTTGCCAAAACCCATACCAACAAGAAAAAAGTAATGGTTTTGGAACACGGCTACCACGGGAATACGCAAAATGGTATAGATATTAGTCATTACAAATACAACCACAAGGGTGGGAAAGGAAAAACAGAGCATATTTTACAGACGCCAATGCCCAAAGTATACGGTTCAGGTTTTGAATCTGAATCTGAAGCGAGCGTACATTATTCTGATTTCACTAAAAAACAGATTACTGAAGAGCAGGGCAACATAGCAGCATTTATCGCAGAACCTATTGTGGGCTGTGGAGGCCAGGTACCTTTGGCAAAGAACTATTTGAAGGAGGTATATCCAAAAATAAGGGCACAAGGTGGGGTTTGTATCAGCGATGAAGTTCAAGTAGGTTTTGGCAGATTAGGTTCCCATTTTTGGGGTTATGAATTGTACGATGTAATACCCGATATGGTTATTCTTGGTAAGCCTATGGGTAATGGCCATCCTATTGGCGCGGTAGTTACCACGGCCCAAATAGCGGATAGCTTTGACAACGGAATGGAGTTTTTTAGCTCGTTTGGTGGCAACCCCGTTTCTTGTGCCATAGGTGAAGCGGTCTTAGACGTAATCGAGGAAGATGAACTGCAAGCACACGCCCATGAAGTTGGATCTTATCTTAAAAACAGCCTTATCGCACTGAAAGAAGTGTACAAAGAAATAGGCGATGTAAGAGGAAGTGGCCTGTTCCTGGGCGTTGAATTGATAACCCAAAATGGAAGCCCTAATACTGATTTGGCACAAAAAATAAAGAATAGCCTACGTGAAAAACTTATTCTTGTAAGTACAGATGGACCTTACGATAATGTCCTTAAAATAAAGCCACCGTTATACTTTAACCAGGATAATAGCCTTGAACTAGTAACTCAATTGAAAATAATTTTAGATAAGACAATAAAAAATGATAATTTTAAAACTGAATTATAAAAGAAAATATGAAAAATTCCCCCCTTAAAGATGTTGGACTTGCCTTTTTCAGGATTTCAATATCGGCTATGATGCTTACTCATGGCCTTCCCAAATTTCAGAAACTTATTGCAGGTGACTTTGAATTCGGTGATCCGATTGGAATTGGACCGGCTCCATCCCTATTTTTAGCGGTTATTGGTGAGTTTATATGTCCCATATTGGTAATTATAGGTTATAAAACTAGATTGGCAAGTATACCTACTGCCATAACCATGTTGGTAGCGGCGTTGGTAGTTCATACTGCTGACCCATTTGGATCAAAAGAAAAAGCGTTTCTATATGTAGTTTCTTTTGTTACCATTGCCCTGCTAGGACCTGGGAAATTTAGCATTGATAGAAAATAGAACTATAATATTTTTACCAACAGCTCTTTTAATAGATCTGCTTGATTAATGTTGGTAGCGCCCACACCTTTGCCTTTTAAATCCATTTCACGCAAATGTGATATAATCTGACTAACTTTTTTCATCGGAAAGTTTCTGGCGGCTGTTTGTATTTCGTCCACGAAATACGGGTTTATTCGTAATGTTGTTGCAACACTTTTGGGAGAATGATCCTTTAACCCATGGTACTGTAGTAATTGCGTGAAAAACATATTCAATAACGTGACCGTAAGCACAAAAGGATGGTCTTTTGGGTTTTGAGCAAAATAGGTGACGATTTTAGTCGCCTTTAATACGTTGCGCTCTCCGATAGCCTTTTTTAATTCAAAATTATTATAGTCTTTACTTATACCTATGTGCTCCTCAATATGTGATGGTGTAATCTCAATACCTTGAGGCAGCATCAGGGTTAGCTTGTTAAGTTCATTTACAATTCTACCCAGATCAGTTCCTAAATGTTCTGCTAAAAGCATGGCAGATTTTTGAGGAATGGAAAACCCTACGTTCTTTCCCGTTTTTTGAATCCATGCGGGTATTTTATAGTCTTTTAAAACCTGACTTTCAAAAACCACCCCGTCTTTCTTTACCGCTTTATATAGTGGTTTTCGTTTGTCCAGTTTTTTATACTTGTAGCAGATTACCAACACGGTAGTCATCTGAGGGTTCTTTACATAGGAGGCCAAATTTTCTATGGTTCTAGAGAGGTGTTGCGCTTCCTTCACGATAACCACCTGTTTCTCTGCCATCATGGGATAGCGCTTCGCATTCCCTACAATATCCTCTATAGACACATCTTTGCCATAAAGTACCATCTGGTTAAAGCCTTTTTCTTCTTCGGTCAATACTTTGCTTGCAATGTAATCCGAAATCCTATCTATATAATAGGGCTCTTCCCCATACAGAAAGTAAATAGGTCGTAAAATACCCTTACGTATATCGTTTACAATTTGTAATGCTTCGTCCATTCAGAAAAAATGATGAAATTTGTGTTATGCAACCGTTACAATTCCCCAGCTACAACTTCAGGCTCAAAAATAGACAAAATAAGCCCTTTATCTTTGACCTAGTCAGGAAAAAGTTCGTTTCGCTTACTCCAGAGGAATGGGTAAGGCAACATGTATTAAACTATCTTGTACATGACAAAAAATATCCCTTAAGCCACATAAATATTGAGAAGCAGATTGTAATGAACGGATTGAAGAAACGGTATGACATTGTTATTTTTAATACAGACGGAAGCATACATTTATTGGTAGAGTGTAAAGCCCCTGAAGTGAAAATAACCCAAAACACCTTTGATCAAATTGCGAGCTATAACTTTAAATTGGATGCTACATTTTTAATGGTCACCAATGGGTTACGCCATTTTTACTGTCAGATGCTCAAAAAAGAGGAAAAATATGACTTTTTACGGGAGATTCCTGAATTTAGCCGTTAATTTGTCAACGTTTTGAAGTTAGCCATAGTCATACTAAACTGGAACGGAGAAGTGCTTTTAGAGCGTTTCTTGCCTTCGGTTATAAAATATTCTTCGAATGCGGATATTTATGTAGCAGATAATGCCTCAACCGACGGCTCCATATCCTTTTTGAAAGGGCATTACCCAACAATAAAAATTATTCAAAATACGGTTAACGGTGGCTTTGCCCAAGGATACAATGAAGCACTTAAACATGTAGATGCAGACCTATTTTGTTTGTTGAATTCCGATGTAGAGGTAACAGAAAATTGGCTTGACCCTATTGTTAAGGCTTTTGACAATTTACCTGAAGCCAGCATTATACAGCCTAAAGTTTTAGACTTGCTAAAACCCGATCATTTTGAGTACGCGGGTGCTGCTGGAGGGTTCATTGACCAATTGGGATACCCGTTCTGTCGTGGTAGAATCTTTCAACACTTGGAAAAGGACACTGGACAATATGATGGCATTAAGGAAATATTTTGGGCAACAGGTGCCTGCATGTTCGTAAAACGTTCGGTATTTGAATCCTTAGACGGTTTTGATACCGATTATTTTGCGCATCAAGAAGAAGTAGATTTTTGTTGGAGAGCAAAAAACAAAGGCCTAAGGGCATATTATGTTGGTGCTTCAAAAGTGTATCACTTGGGCGGTTCAACATTAAGCAATATGAACCCAAAAAAAACCTACCTTAACTTTCGGAACTCCCTCTTCTCCATCACAAAGAACCTTCCCATAAGAAAAGCATTTATTATTATCTTTGTACGGCTAGTGTTAGATGGTATCGCAGCGGTACGCTTTATATTTCAATTTCGCTTTAAACACTGTTTTGCCATTTTAAGGGCACATCTAAGTTTTTACAGACAGTTGCCGAGAATGTTGAAAAAGCGGGAAAAAGTGAATTTTACGATAAAATACTACGCTACAACATCCATAGTATGGTCTTATTTCGTAAATGGTAAAGAAGAGTTTAACATTTTAGTAAAAGATTAACTAGCTTGGGGAATTAACATATTACAAATTATATACATTTGATATGGCTTAGGCTTAAAAACAAGTAAATAACAAACAATTAATATAGTCTACAATTATGAAAAAAATCATTTTAGGATGTCTTGGAGTAACACTTTTATTATCTTCTTGTGTATCACAGAAGAAATTTGCGGACCTTGAGGCAAAGCAAAAGGAAACTCAGGATTTACTGAATTCCGCAACAGTAAAATTAAACGGATGTTTAGAGGATAAGGCAACCGCCACTTCCAGATTACAAACTTTGGAGGACCAAAATGCGTTCTTGAAAGCAAATAATCAAGAGTTGATCAATAACATGGGCAACCTAACTACATTGACAACAAAAGGAGCAGAAAACTTAGAAAAATCCTTAGAAAGTCTTCAAGAAAAAGATTTAACTATTCGTAAATTGAATGACGCAATCACTAGAAGGGATTCTGTAAACCTTTCTTTGGTACAAAGTTTAAAAGGTGTATTAGGTAACTTGGATGACGAGGATATCGAAATAAGCGTTGAAAAAGGTGTTGTATTTGTTTCAATTTCTGACAAGCTATTATTTAGCAGCGGAAGTTATAACATTACCAACAGAGCTAAAGAGGTACTTGGAAAAGTGGCCAAAGTAGTAAATAACAAGCCAGATTTTGAATTTATGGTAGAGGGTCATACAGATGACGTACCGTATAGAAAAAATGGTTCATTATTGGATAACTGGGATTTGAGCGTTAAACGTGCAACGTCCGTAGTCCGAATTTTGCAAAATGATTTTAACGTTGATCCTAAGAGAATGACAGCTGCAGGTAGAGCGGAATATATTCCAGTTTCAGCTACGGAAAAATCTAGAAACAGAAGAACTAGAATTGTAGTACTTCCAAAAATAGACCAGTTCTATAGTATGATTGAAGAAGGAATGAAAGATCCTGCAATCGGCGGAAAATAAGTTTTGATTTCAAAATAAAGTGAAGCGGCTCCCTACGGGAGCCGTTTTTTTTTATATGTATTCCAAGATATAAAAGTAAAGATGTGAAGGTAGGTATAGCTTCAACCATAGGAATCATCGCAATGCGAAACAATTTGGTCTTCGTAAAGTTTTGTACCTATTAGAGAATATCTAAACTACCCTTCCCTTCTCTAATTACTTCAGGATATCCATCAGATAGGTCAATTATAGTTGATCCAACATTACCACCATAGCCCCCATCAATGACAACATCTACTAAATTATCCCATTTCTCATAAATAAGTTCAGGGTCAGTAGTATACTCCAAAACATCATCATCATCACGAATAGATGTGGATACTATTGGATTTCCTAAGGCCTCTACAAGTGCTTTGGCTATAGCATTATCCGGTACACGAATACCAACAGTTTTCTTCTTTTTAAAATCTTTGGGTAAATTATTGTTCCCTGGAAGAATAAAGGTATAAGGCCCTGGCAAAGCCCTTTTTAAAATTTTGAAAGTAGCAGTATCTATTTGACGAACATAGTCAGAGAGATTACTTAGATCCGGACAAATAAACGACCAATTCGCTTTAGCTAGTTTTATTCCTTTTATACGTGCTATTTTTTCTAAGGCTTTTGTGTTGGTGATATCACAACCTAATCCATATACAGTATCCGTAGGGTAGATAATAAGCCCACCTTTTCGCAATACCTGCACTACCCTAGCTATTTCCTTTGGGTTTGGATTCTCTTCGTATATTTTAATAAATTCTGCCAACTTTATAAATCAGATGAATACAAAATACATAATTACTGTAACAATCAAATAAAATTAATGTAATCAGTTTAATTAAATTACCATCTCCAACGAACAATGCTTTCATGTTAGCTAAACGATTCATCGGCTCAAACAGACACCAACCCTTAACATGACACCTAGGAACTAACAACCTCCAATTTCGCAAACCGTAACAACAATTTCTTTACATCGCCCTTGTCAAATTTTATCTCAGCTTTTCGGTCATTACCAACGCCTTCAATCTTTAAAACTTGACCTCTACCGAAACGATTATGGTTTATTACAGAACCCTCTATCAAATCTGGATCTATTTGATTTGTATTCCCAACCGGTTGGGATAGTTGCGGTTTTATTTTACGTAACTTTTTAAGCTGGTTGGTGTTGGGCTGCCCTATAATTGGTGGTGTTCCCTTTACAGGTTTTTTTTGACGCAAGGAACTCTTATCTACCTCCCCAAAAATATCTGCATCTATTAAGGATTTATAGCGATAACCCCCATCTAATGGCGTAAGATTTTCCACATATTTTTCATCAATCTCTTCCAAAAACCTACTTGGTTCCGCATCAATAAGCTTACCCCAACGATATCTATTTTGTGTATAGGTTAAATAAGCCTGTTTTTCCGCCCGTGTTAAGGCGACATAAAAAAGACGTCGTTCCTCTTCCAGTTCACTGCGCGTATTCATACTCATACCGGAAGGAAACAAATCCTCTTCCATTCCAACGATGTATACATAAGGAAACTCAAGGCCTTTTGCCAAATGAATCGTCATCAATGCTACGCGGTCCTCATCACCTGTATCATTATCTAAATCTGTTGCTAATGCTACATCCTCCAAAAATTCACTAAGACTACCTGTTGCATCTACCACTTCTACTTGCCCTTCAACAAAATCTTTGATACCGTTTAGCAGTCCTTCAATATTTTCCATTTTAGCTATGCCTTCCGGTGTGCCATCCTTCTTAAACTCCAAGAGCAGTCCTGTCTTTTTTGCTACGTGTTCGGAAACTTCAAAGGCAGTGGCACCTTCGTTCATAATCTGAAAACTCTTAATCATGGTTACAAAGTCTTCCAACTTTCTTTTGGTACCGCTATTAATCTTAAGATCGATCTTAGAAATGTTCTCCATGACCTCGAATATGGAACGACCATAATGATTAGCGGCTACAACAAGCCTATCAACAGTCGTTTGACCAATACCTCTCGCTGGAAAATTAATCACACGTTTTAAGGCCTCCTCATCTGCCGTGTTAATAATCAAGCGCAAATAGCAGAGTACATCCTTGATTTCTTTACGCTGATAAAACGATAAGCCACCATAAATGCGATAGGGAATATCCCTTTTTCGCAAACCGTCCTCTATTGCTCTAGATTGCGAATTGGTCCTATACAATACTGCAAACTCCCCATTGTTCATCTGAAGGTTCATCTTATTATCCCAAATGGATTGGGCAACATAACGACCTTCCTCGGCATCTGTAATACTGCGGTGAATCTTGATAGCTGCACCTTCGTCGTTAGCTGTCCAAACCACTTTTTCTAGCTGGTTCTTATTTTTTGCTATTATAGAATTTGCAGCGTTTACTATATTCTTGGTAGAACGATAATTCTGTTCTAAACGATACATACCTACGTTCTCATAATCGCGTTGAAAATTAAGTATGTTGCTAATATTTGCACCTCTAAAAGAATAAATACTCTGGGCATCATCGCCCACCACACAGATATTTTGAAACCTGTCCGCTAAGGCCTTCACAATTAAGTATTGTGAATGGTTGGTATCTTGGTACTCATCTACCAGAATGTAACGGAATCTATCCTGATACTTCATAAGAACATCTGGAAACCGTGTCAAAAGTTCATTGGTACGTAATAACAAATCATCGAAATCCATGGCTCCAGCCTTAAAGCATCGATCTACATAGTTTTGATAGATATCCCCCACTCTAGGTCGTTTTGCCATAGCATCGGCTTCCATAAGCTCTGGATTATTGAAATATGCTTTAACCGTAATTAGGCTATTTTTAAAAGAAGATATTCTGTTCTGTATTTGCTTATACTTATAGATATCCTTATCCAATCCCATTTCCTTGATTATGGAAGAAATTAAACGTTGGGAATCTTGTGTGTCATAAATGGTGAAATTACTTGGATATCCTAATTTGTTGCCGTCATAGCGCAATAGCTTTGCGAAGACGGAATGGAAGGTTCCCATCCACAGGTTTTTAGCCTCAGAAGCGCCTACCATTTCCGAAATACGTTTTTTCATTTCACGTGCGGCCTTGTTGGTAAAAGTCAATGCCAAAATATTAAATGCATCCACATTCTGTTCCATCAAATAGGCAATCCTGTAAGTAAGCACCCTTGTCTTTCCAGAACCTGCTCCAGCAATGACCATTAGAGGTCCATCTTTATGCAATACTGGTGCCCGCTGGGCCTCGTTCAATACATCTAAAAAAGTACTCAATGTAATCTTAGTTTTAGAGTGTGAATTTAGCCATTATCTAGGTATACTAGAAATGATGTTTTTTAGAATTATAAACAATAAGTGGTAATTCCTTTCAATTTGAATATATTTATCATCCGATTGGACCTTACATGACCAAAATGAAATTAAAGAATTATTTTTTCCATGTTTTAGTACTACTATTTTCCATAGGTATATCCGGCCAAGAAAAAAAAAGCGGCCCTATCATTGCGGACTATGGAAAGGTTTGGTATGTAGATAATCCCGATTTTAAGATAGATACTACAAAAACATACAAAGCTGTTTTTGATATTATGAATTCTCCGGAGGACCCCTCCCAACTTAATGCTAGTTTGGAAACGGCAGCTCGTTTCTTAAATATGCACGCACAGAGTGGAATTCCTGCTAATCAACTAAAAGTGGCTCTCGTGGTGCACAACCAGGCCTCAAAGGATGTAATGCATTCCAAGGCTTATAACTTAAAATATGGTATGAATAATCCTAACGAAGCCTTACTTTTACAATTAATAGGTACTGGAGCTGATGTTATTTTCTGCGGACAGTCGTCTGCTTCGCGAGGTATTCCAAAAGAAGATCTTGTTACGGATGTGCAGCTTTCTCTTTCCGCCATGACCGCATTGATTCAATTACAGAATGAAAATTACAGATTAATAAAATTTTAAAACAATACATATGAAGTACTTAGGATGTTTAACCTTGTTGGTTTTTGGGATTACCTTAAATGCTCAAGGTCCCAAGCTCGATAGCGATTATAAGGCAATTGAGGAAAAGGTAATTGAATGGCGCAGAGACATTCATCAAAATCCAGAGCTGGGCAATCGCGAATTTAAGACAGCGGAAAAAATCGCAAAACACCTAACATCCTTAGGAATAGAAGTCCAGACAGGCGTAGCGCATACCGGAGTTGTAGGACTCTTAAAGGGTGACCTACCTGGCAAAGTTGTTGCCTTACGGGCAGATATAGATGCGCTTCCCGTAACCGAACGCAATGATTTACCATTTAAATCAACGGTTACTTCTGAGTTTATGGGCGAAAAAGTGGGCGTAATGCATGCATGTGGTCACGATACCCATACCGCTATTTTAATGGGTGTGGCAGAAGTAATGTCAAAAAATAAGGACAAAATTAAAGGAACGGTAAAATTCATTTTCCAACCTGCGGAAGAAGGTCCACCACCAGGGGAAGAAGGTGGTGCATTGCTTATGGTAAAAGAAGGTGTAATGCAAAGTCCTAAGGTAGATGCTATTTTTGGCCTACACATTAATTCACAAACACCGGTAGGAACCATACGATATAAGTCTGGCGGTACTATGGCCGCAGCACAGAGCTTTACCATAAAAGTAAAAGGAAAACAAAGTCACGGTTCTCAACCTTGGGCAGGTGTAGATCCAATTTTGATAAGCGCAAAGATTATTGATGGTCTACAGACCATTATAAGCCGGGAAACGGAACTCACCAATGAAGCAGCGGTAATAACCGTTGGTAAAATAAGAAGTGGCGTGCGTTTTAATATTATTCCAGAAGATGCCGAAATGATAGGTACCATTAGAACCTTGGATTATGATATGAAGGACAAGCTAAACAAGCGCATGATAGAAATGGTAAGTACCATTGCCAAAGCATATGGCGGTGAGGCAACTTGTGAAATTAAAGAAGCCACAGATATTACCTATAACAACCCTGAGCTTGTAGAACAAATGCTACCTACCATGAAGCGGGTTGCAGGAGAAGGTAATATACATATACAAAAGGCGATTACAGGTGCAGAGGATTTTTCCTATTTTCAAAGGGAAGCTCCTGGGTTCTTTTTCTTCTTAGGAGGGATGACACCAGGAAATACCGAATCGTTTCCGCACCACACACCTGATTTCAAAATAGACGATAGTGATTTATTATTAGGAGTTAGAGCGCTAACGGAGATGAGTTTGGATTATCTAAATAGCGACAGAACGCCACGATTAGATACCAAACCCAAAGGATAATCAACAAGCAAAACCATATTAAACGAATTAACGATTATATTGAATGAAAGGAATACTATTGTTTGCTGCTGCAATGACGTTGGGTTGTTGCAGTCTACAAGGACAAAAAAAGAGTGAGCTTATTTCACAAAACCAGGAATTAAAATTTCAGTTAGATTCTGTGAATCGCATAATTTCGAATGCAAAACGAAATGAAAAAATTGGACTTTTAAAAGCGGAAGAATTACAGACACAGGTAACCGAATTACAGGATGCGAACGCTACCTTAATGACAAATCTGAATAATTTTGCAACCCTATCTAGTCAAAATACATCAAATATCAACAAAACTTTAGAAACCCTAGAGCGTAAGGAAGCACAGATCAAAGGGATTCTTGATGGCTTCGCTAGTGCAGATTCTACGGCACTTGTTGTATTGACAAACGCCAAAAAAACCTTAGGGGAGAACGCAAAGGTACAGGTAAGCGATGGTGTAGTTATTATATCAGAGAAATTAGACTTTTTCTTTACTGACGGACTTGGAACAGATCTACTGCCGAGTTCCAAGGAACTACTTGAAAAAGTAGGCCAAATACTGAATACTAATCCAAAAACAGCAATTACGGTAGTAGGTATGAATATAACTGGAGAATTGAATATTGCCCTGAACCAAGCAGCAGCTGTTTCCAATGAGCTAATTACAACTAATGCTGTTGATGGTAGCCGCATAAACGTAAAAGGACAAGATGGTGGTTTTAAGGAGGGAATACAAATACGTATTCATCCAGATTATAAAGCTTTTTATGAACAGGCTAAAACTGATGCTAAGAACTAGAATAGCACATCTTAAACAACTTAGTTTTTAGTGTGCAATAAAGACTCTTCCATAAGTCTTGGTGGCATATTTCCAATTTTTAATAGTTTTTCATGGAAATCACCCAAGGTAAACTGTTCCCCCATTTTTGTTTTATAAAGATCCCGTATTCTTAGAATTTCGGACATACCTAAATAATAACCTATAAAATATCCTGGGCTTTTTGCTGCAGAATCGATTTCCAATTGGGCCGCCCAATTTAAAAAGCCTACTTTGTCGGTCATCAACCTAACGGCCTCATCATATGTCATACGGCCAGTATGCATTCCTACATCATAGATGACCCTAGCATTACGCCAAAGTCGCAATTGTAACTGGCGTAAATGTATTCTTTTGTTAGGTAAGAAACCGGTCTCTGCCATAAGCTGTTCATTGTAAAGCCCCCAACCCTCACTAAAAAGGGAAAGTCCATTTTCACGGCGAATTTTTCTAGGATTATGCATTTGATATAGCCCTTGAACATGGTGGCCCCCATACGATTCATGTGGAGCTGTTACAATAATTACACCCCAATCGTGTTCAGCCAGATACTCCTGTTTCGTTTTTTCATCCCATTCGTCTTCAAAGGGGTTAATCATCCATTGTGCGGTTAAAATACCATCTGCATCCTTCCTTTTTGCTCTGGAAAAATTACCATAATACGATGTTTTCCTCAAGTACTCGGCCCTAGGAACTACTTGTACACGTTCCTCCCATGGAATTGGAATCAATTTATGGGTCAATATATGCATTCTGGAACTATCTACCCATAATTGGTGGGCAGCTATCATTTCATGTGGTTCAGGATAGTCATTCTTAATTTCAAGAGCCAACTCTTGCCAACTTTTAGTTGCATCTATCTCCTTTGCCAAAACTTCCAATTCAGAAATCGTTTCTTCAAATTTAGCCATTCCAAATTGCCAAAGGCTTTCAGCGTCATAATCTAATAAAAGCTCTTTTTCCAGCATTTGATTGTAGGTCATTTCACCCAATTTAAACTCAGCTTCTGGCTTATTAGGTAGATCGTTCGTTAAAAACATAATAAAGTCTTCAAGTGCCTCTTGTGCAGTAGTCACCAATGGCATCAAATCAGATTCCCTTTGGGTGGTTTTTGCAAATTGGGGTAACGAGGTATCGAACAGACCTTTAGCATTTTGGGCCATAAATAACGAAAGCTCTTGAAATCTAGGTATATAAAATTCAATTTGTTCTTTCCCGTTTTCTAATTGTATTGGGAGTATTTCCAAACGCTCAATTAACTCTTCCACCTTTTCATTGGCCTCACCAGGCCTATCCAATAAATTACCCAGAGTTCTGAATTGCATATATTCCCTAGGGTCCTTTCTCCAAGATTGATGGTTTTCTTGCCTTAATTCCTTTCCTTTTAAAATGCTATGTGCAAAACGCCAATCAATCCGATCTTCAAAGGAAAGTACAGTGGTATCTATCTTTAATAATTCATCCAATATTTTTCTAGTATGGTCTAATTCTGCTATAAAAGATTCTTTGCTTAGACTCTTGTCCGTACCAGGTGCCCCAATTGATGAGTTAAAACGTTCAATAAAAGTTTCAAAACTAGTAGAAACCGGTTGTTTCTTATGCTCTTGTTTACAAGCAAAAACTAAGACCAAACCTAAAAAAAGCAACCCTTTACCCATGATAATACTGTTTATATTTTTCCTTTAAATATACTATTGTATTCAATCGCTTTAAAGAAAATAACAACCTTTTCGTAAAAAGTAAAGTATTAAGGTAGTTGTTTAAAGTTATCACTAAACCATTAATTTCTATTTTTTTAAAGAAGCCAATTTATTAACTCTACCACTTTATTTTAATGGTAAGACGAGAACGGTACCAAATACTTTGCTAACCATTGGTCTGTAACATTGAAGTTAATCATACTTAATATTTTGAGCATTTCATCGATGAGCCTATATAATAATTGATGAAATTGGTCGTTCTAAAGTCTGATATAAACAATAACTAACGTTAAAAGCTTACAGATGACCTCAGACCAGATTTTTCAACTTTTCGCCTACACATTTCCTTCCATTGTAACTGGATTAATCGCATTTTACTTTTTTAGACTGCACACTAAGAATGAAGAAGGTAGAAGACGCTTTCTTTTACACAAAGATTCTCAAAAAGATACCTTACCTGTAAGAATGCAAGCATATGAGCGTATGGCACTCTTTTTAGAACGAATTGCCATTCCAAGCCTAGTTGTCCGGGTTGGGCCAAATTCTAGCAATAAATCAGACTATGAGAATTTGCTCATTAAAAGTATAGAAACTGAGTTTGATCATAATCTTTCGCAACAAATCTATATGACAGATGAATGTTGGAATATTATCAAAGCTGCAAAAAGTGCAACCATACAGATGATTCGTAAGGCAGCAATGAGTGAAACTGACAGCGCAGATAAATTAAGGGAAGATATTTTGACAGAGACAATGGAAAAAACATCCCCTTCTACAACGGCCTTATCTTATGTTAAAAAGGAGATTGGCGAACTTTGGTAGCTCGCTAAGTGCAAACTGAAAAATAGAATACCCAGTTTGCTATTATTGATAATAGGCGTGTTTTAATTAGGTCTTCTTATCAGAATGAACTAGTTATCAATCACGTATAGCTTTTTCTAGGAAGGACGCAACAACGCCATAAAAAGTAACCACAACACATAAAGAGTCTCACTATTAATCGTCCTATTTTCTTACATCATAAGTCTTGACTTTAATCTTGGAACTATTTTGCGCTAGCTCCCATATAAAATGACCAGCAAAGTTTAGTATCACTCTTGCTCATTTGGCTCAATAGGATTTGTTTCCTCATTTTTATTCTTAGCGTATAAGTAACCTCGCTGCCACCAACGCGTCATTTTCGCCTTATCGAAAATTAGGGAATTTGTTGTTAAAACAGTTGGCGTATAGTACAAATTGATAATTGCATCCTTCTGATTTGCCACGAGTTTTCCTATTCGTATATTTTGATTTTCAATACGGTCAAGTATAAAACTCAACATCGTTGTAAGTAGTTCAAAGGGATTACGTGAAGGCATTCTATTCATATAATTGACTTCGGTATGCAACACTACAACATCTACTTCGGTAGCACCGCGGCGAATCGCCTCTTCAATAGGAACGATACTACCCAGTCCCCCATCCGCATATTCGCAACCGTTGACACGGGCCAAACTCATAAAAGGGACATAATTGGATGATATCCATATCCAATCACAAAATTCATCGTAGGTGCATTCCTTAATTGACTTGTATTCTACTTGATTTAGCGACAAGTTGGATACTGTAACAACAACATCTGTTGCACCATTTTTAAGCTCATTAAATTCCTCTATAGTAACGTTCTGTTTGATCATCTTTCGAAGATTTTCACTCTCTCCAAAGGTTTGTTTGCCCGCTATGAAATTTTTTAAGACGTTCCAATGATTAATCGAAATTTCATCAACTCCATACTTTTTCTTTATTACAAAAGGACAATTATTAAAAATAGTGTCCTGATTCACATTAGAATAGATTTCCTTTATTTTTTCTAATTTACCCAAGGCCAAATGTGAAATAAGCAAGCTACCCGTAGAGGTGCCTACGAAAATATCATATTTCTTTTTAGAGTTTTTAATCAAAAACTCGGCTACACCTCCTGCAAATGCCCCTTTGCTGCCGCCACCAGAAATTACCAATGCTCTCATTATAACTTTAGTTTGGTGTTAAGATAACGCAAATCATCATCCTTTAGTTCTTTAGCTAGGGCTAAGAAACGTGTTTTGTCATCTGTATCCGTTACTAACTCATCAACTAAATTACGAGCAAATTTTTTAAACTGCCAACTGTGATGGACAGTTGCCTTAAGCAAATTTTTTAAACTCTCCTCATTCAAACCAACGGCCTGATGTAAATATTGAAAGGCTCCCATTCGCACCTCCCAGCCATATTGGGGCGCTGTATACCTGTTTAGTTCTTGAAAATAGCGTTGTGTGTTTTTCGAATCATATTCATTCGTCAGTATTGCCAAAGTCAACCATAGTAGTCTAATGTTTTTATTAGGTAGTCCAACAACATCTTTTGTTTGTTCTAAATATTTAGCCTTTTCTTCTGGATAAGAGACCCATAAGGTAAATAAAGCAAGTTCTTGCGTCACATAGCTCCTATCATAAAGCAAAGGTTCCAATACAGGTTGTAGCACCTCAAGCTCCGTAGGGGTAATTGTCATATCCCTTAACATTTGAATTGCTTGTTGTCTTATTTGTACATTCGGTTGACTTAAAGGAAGTAGCAATTGCAAGGGGCTAAGATCCTTTTGAAATTCTTTCAACAATGCCTTTTTATATTGCATTGGTTCATCCTCGGCCAGCATAGCTCCTATGGATTCCACATTCAATTGTTTTGAATCATAGAACATTCTAATCGAAGCGTTTTTTGTCATTAAAAACGTTTTGACATCATCCACTGAAAAATCAGTGGAACGTAACCATTTTTCCTCAAAATCACTCAGAATAGTATTCGAGGCCGTTTCCATTTCATTAATAAAATCGCTGATTGTGACATTCTTAAATTTGTACTTGTCCAAATAGGTAGAAATCCCTTTTTTAAAAGCCTTATCCCCTATTTTATCTTTTAACATTACCAAAGCCCAAGCCCCTTTTTCATAAAAGGTCAAACTACTAGCTTTAGGGTCGGTCAACGCTTGTCCGGCGCCTTCTTCCGATAATTTCTGAAGTTCTTTTGCTGTGTTAAAGAGTTTCCAATAAAAATAGTCCTCACCAAACAATTGTTGCTCTGCTAAATAAGCATAATACGTGGCAAAACCTTCTTGAAGCCAATGATGATTTCCATTTTTCTCGGTCACTAAGTTACCAAACCATTGGTGTGCTAGTTCGTGGGCATTTACGTTAACATAATTCTTGTCCACAAAGGCAGTGGAATCTATCATAAATCCGTCTGAAAAAATTGTAGCGCCCGTATTTTCCATTCCTGCGTACAAGAAATCGTGTACCGGCACCTGTTTGTAATTCTGCCAAGGATAGGGAACACCTATTTCTTTTTCTAAAAAATCAAAAATTTCCTTGGTATAGCGATAGGTAGGTTCTACAACTAAACTATCGCTTGGGTAGTAATAATTTTCAATAGGAATTCCGCTACTAGAAATGAGTTCCTCTTTATTGTAATTACCGATGGCAAACGCTAAGAGGTAGCTACTCATCGGTTTTTGCATATCGAAGGAGAATACAGGATTAGCAACTGGCTTATCTGTTATCTTAACTAATAATCCATTAGCAATTACTTTGTTTGATTTATATGTTTGAATATGTAAATCAAATTCTACTTTTTCTTGCATATCATCAAAGCTCGGCAACCAATGACTGGTATATTTCCCTTGACCTTGTGTCCAGATTTGTTCGTTCCCATCAATCGTATCATCCCAACCCATAAAGTAAACCGTTTGCTTTGGTTTACAAGAATAGGCTAGCTGCAAGGCGTAGGTCTCGCCTTTTTTAAACTTCTTATAAATTATAATCTGCTTACCGTTATTACTAAATTTTACTTTTCTATCATTTAGTTTTACCGTGTTAAAAGCCATATTCTTAGCATCCAAAAAAACAGAGTCTACCTTAGCCAGTACTCTAAATTTATAGTACACTGTACCCTTTATTTCTTTTTGCAAGGGTAAAGGCTCTACAGCTATGTTGGCTTTTATAAAATCTACTTTATCCTGATGCTGGGCAAAACCAACATTTTGAATAAATAAAAAAACTATGAATAATCTAAACATATCCGAGTGTATACAATTCTCACACCAAATTTAGGCTTTTCGTTTATTGGAGTTCAACGTCTTAAGTTCTAAATTCGTGAAATGAATCCCACCTTGCTCCAAACTCCCATTGCATATCTTAAAGGCGTTGGTCCCAATAGGGCAGATAGTTTGCAATCAGAACTTGGAATTCATGTTTACCAAGACCTATTGAACTTATTCCCAAACCGGTATATAGATAAGACTCAATATTATAAAATAGGTCAACTTCAAAAAACGAGTGCAGATGTTCAGATAATTGGAAAACTTGTTCACATAAAAACAGTTGAGCAAAAAAAAGGAACCCGTTTGGTAGCCCGTTTTCAAGATGATACTGGAGAAATGGAATTGGTATGGTTTCGAGGTCAAAAATGGATTCGTGAAAATTTAAAATTGAATACACCCTACGTAATTTTCGGTAAGTGTAATGTGTTCAACAATATATTTTCCATGCCGCACCCAGAAATGGAATTACTTTCTGAACATGAAAAAGGACTGAAAGTTCATATGCAGCCAGTATATCCTTCTACCGAAAAACTTAGTAACAAAGGAATTACAAATAGAGTTATTAGTAAATTAATGCAACAGTTGTTCATAGAAACTAAAGGCAAATTTACAGAAACACTATCCGATGCCCTATTACAAGACTTAAAACTAATTTCAAGAAGTGTATCGCTTTTCAATATACATTTTCCAAAAAATCAGGAATTACTCGCCAAAGCACAATTTCGCTTAAAGTTTGAAGAACTCTTCTACCTTCAAATGCAGCTTATCGCCAAAAACATGTTGCATAAGCAAAAAATTAAAGGTTTTCCATTTGATCAGGTAGGCGAACTTTTTAATGACTTTTATGCAAACAAACTTCCTTTTGAACTCACCAATGCACAAAAGCGCGTTATAAAAGAAATACGTGCAGACTTGGGGAGTAATGCTCAAATGAATCGTTTGTTACAAGGCGATGTAGGCTCGGGAAAAACTATTGTTGCCGTGATGACCATGCTATTGGCTATAGATAACGATTTTCAAGCGTGTTTAATGGCACCAACGGAAATACTAGCAAATCAACATTATCAAGGCATCTCAGCACTGTTAAAAGACACTGGTGTCACCTGCGCTTTACTAACTGGGTCGGTAAAAAAATCTGCAAGAAAGCCAATTCATGAGCAGTTAGAAAATGGAGAACTACAGATATTAATAGGTACGCATGCGCTCTTGGAGGACAAAGTAAAGTTCAAGAATTTAGGCCTGGCTATCATAGACGAGCAACATAGATTTGGGGTGGCGCAACGTTCCAAACTATGGCACAAAAATGAATATCCACCGCATATTTTAGTCATGACGGCCACTCCTATTCCAAGAACCTTAGCCATGAGCCTCTATGGTGATTTAGACATTTCGGTTATCGATGAGCTTCCTCCAGGACGTAAACCTATAAAAACAGTACATCGGTTTGATTCCAATAGACTCAAAGTGTTCCGATTTATACGGGACGAAATTGAAAAAGGAAGACAGATTTATGTCGTTTATCCTTTAATTCAAGAATCCGAAGCTTTAGATTATAAAGATTTAATGGATGGTTATGAGAGTATTGTCAGGGATTTTGCCCCGCCAGAGTTTCAGATTTCCATAGTACATGGCCAAATGAAACCTGCCGACAAGGATTATGAAATGGAACGTTTTGTAAAAGGAGAAACCCAAATCATGGTAGCGACCACGGTAATTGAAGTCGGTGTAAATGTACCCAATGCTTCTGTTATGATTATCGAAAGCGCCGAACGTTTTGGACTGTCACAACTGCATCAGTTAAGAGGGCGTGTCGGTCGTGGAGCAGACCAAAGCTTTTGTATTTTGATGACGAGCCACAAATTATCTGCTGAATCCAAAACCCGTTTAGAAACCATGGTAAGAACGAACGATGGTTTTGAAATTGCGGAAGTAGATTTAAAACTGCGAGGGCCAGGTGACATTATGGGCACACAACAAAGCGGGATACTCAATCTAAAAATAGCGGATATCGTAAAAGATAATCACATTTTAAAGACAGCTCGATATTATGCCCTTCAGCTATTAAAAGATGATCCGTCTTTGGAAAAGCCAGAAAACTTAGTGATAAGGCATAGCTATGCACAACTGATTAAATACAAGAATATTTGGAACTACATCAGCTAGATAAAAATCCAACTTTTTGGTTGAACATCGTAATTTTGATTAGTGGCAATTTCTAAAAAACCCCTTCTTTCATTAGCTTTGTTAGCTTAGAACGGAAAGAATATGAGTGCAGAAAAAACACTATTTGATAAAGTTTGGGATTCACATGTTGTGCATCAAATCGATAACGGACCGGATGTACTGTTCATAGACAGGCACATGGTTCATGAAGTAACAAGTCCGGTTGCATTTTTAGGTTTAAAAAACAGAGGCATCGGCGTTATGCATCCAGAAAAAACCTTTGCTACCGCAGATCATAATACACCTACAATCAACCAGCATTTACCTGTAGCAGATCCACTATCTGCAAACCAGTTAAAAATGCTAGAAGAAAATGCCAATGAACATGGTATTTCCTATTGGGGACTTGGGCATGAAAAAAACGGAATCGTACACGTTGTAGGTCCAGAATACGGAATAACCGTTCCTGGTGCCACCATAGTTTGCGGAGATTCACATACCTCTACACACGGGGCATTTGGCGCCATTGCATTTGGTATTGGTACTTCTGAAGTAGAAATGGTATTGGCTACGCAATGTATTATGCAGCCAAAGCCTAAACGTATGCGTATTAATATTACAGGAGAGTTACAATTTGGAGTAACCTCAAAGGATGTAGCACTATTCATTATTTCTCAGCTTACCACCTCCGGGGCCACAGGGTATTTTGTGGAGTATGCAGGAGATGTGTTCAAAAACATGACCATGGAAGGGCGAATGACCGTTTGTAACTTAAGCATAGAAATGGGTGCTCGAGGAGGTATGATTGCCCCAGATGAAACTACCTTCCACTACATTAAAGGTCGTGAGTTTACTCCAGCTGGAGAAGCATGGGATAAGGCTATGGACTACTGGCAAACTTTGTATACGGATCCAGACGCCATTTTTGATAAGGAACTTACCTTCGATGGTTCCTCAATAGAACCAATGATTACCTATGGTACTAATCCGGGAATGGGTATGGGTATTTCTAAAGATATACCCACATCCGACATGGTTCAAGGTGGCGCATCTACATACAAGAAATCTTTGGAATACATGAAATTCGATGAGGGTGATTCTATGATAGGAAAACCTATTGATTTTGTATTCCTTGGAAGTTGTACCAACGGTAGAATTGAAGACTTTAGAGCCTTTGCATCTATCGTAAAAGGAAGAAAAAAGGCAGATAATGTTACAGCATGGCTAGTACCAGGATCACATAAGGTAGAAAAAGCAATTGAGGAAGAAGGTCTTTTAGCAATCATCAACGAAGCTGGTTTTGAACTTCGAGAACCCGGCTGCTCCGCTTGCCTGGCCATGAACGATGATAAAGTCCCCGCGGGAAAATTGGCCGTAAGTACCTCCAATCGAAATTTTGAAGGCAGACAGGGACCTGGCTCAAGAACGTTGTTAGCGAGCCCGTTAGTTGCAGCTGCGGCGGCTGTTACTGGTAAAGTTACAGACCCAAGGGACTTAATGGTAAAGGAACTAGCATAAACAAAACGTCTAAAATTTAAGATCTATTCATGGCATACGATAAATTCACTACACTAACATCAACCGCTGTACCACTTTCAATCGAAAATGTGGATACAGATCAAATTATACCGGCCCGTTTCCTAAAAGCAACTGAACGAGAGGGTTTTGGTGATAATTTGTTTCGGGATTGGCGGTACAATCAGGACAATACTCCAAAAGAGGACTTTGTTTTAAATAATCCAAAGTACAAAGGTAAAATTCTAGTGGGCGGAAAAAACTTTGGTTCTGGTTCTTCTCGAGAGCATGCTGCCTGGGCTGTATATGATTACGGATTCCGAGTGGTGGTTTCCAGTTTTTTTGCTGATATTTTTCGAGGAAACTGCTTAAATATTGGTGTACTGCCAGTTCAGGTTAGTGCAGATTTTCTTCAAAAAATATTCGATACTATCGATACCGATGTAAACTCAGAATTCGAAGTAGACCTAAGCAAACAAAAAATAACAGTGTTAGCCACTGGTGAAAGCGAATCCTTCGATATCAACGATTATAAGAAGAACAATATGACCAATGGGTTTGATGATATCGACTATCTCCTAAATATTAAAGATAGTATTCAGGAATTCGCCAAGACTAGACCTATATAAAATGTCTTTAATAGGAGTTTTTTTGCTAACAGAGTTAATACCCAGTAGTCCCTTACTCTAAACGCATTATAGTTTACCATGCCATTAATACATATGAAAACTAAACCCTAGCAATGAATTACAATCTTATTAAAACACCAATACTAAAGTTTGCATAAGCAAGTTCAGCATAGATGAAGAAAAGACCTTTGGAAATAATGGATACCACCCTTAGGGATGGGGAGCAGACCTCCGGCGTATCTTTTTCTGCCTCTGAAAAGCTTACCCTGGCCAAACTATTATTAGAGGAACTAAAAGTAGACCGCATAGAAGTTGCATCCGCACGTGTTTCTGATGGGGAATTACTGGCTGTGCAACAAATTACGGATTGGGCGAAGCAAAATAATTACTTAGATAAAATAGAAGTTTTAACTTTTGTAGATGGCGGGCTTTCCTTGAAATGGATGCAAAAAGCGGGAGCCAAATCACAAAACCTTCTCACAAAAGGGTCCTTAAACCACTTGCAGCATCAACTTAAAAAAACTCCAAAGCAACATTATTCGGAAATAGCAGCGGTATTTCAAGAGGCAAAAAAAATGGACATCATCAATAATGTCTATCTTGAGGATTGGAGCAATGGCATGCGCAATTCAAAAGAATACGTATTCGAATTCTTGGATTTTTTAACCACGCAACCTGTTAAACGAATCCTACTACCAGATACCTTAGGTATACTCACCCATACCGAAACCTTTGAATATATAAAAGAAATAACCCAGCGTTATCCCAATCATCATTTTGATTTTCATGGACATAATGATTACGACCTTGGTGTTGCCAATGTTATGGAGGCTGTAAAAGCGGGTTGTCATGGACTCCATTTAACCGTTAACGGTATGGGAGAACGCGCTGGAAATGCACCTATGGCAAGCACAGTGGCGGTAATTAAGGATTTTCTTCCTGAAATGGAAATTAACGTAAACGAATCGTCCTTGTTCAAAGTAAGTAAGTTAGTATCTGCCTTTACAGGATTAAGCATACCAGCAAACAAACCTATTGTTGGTGATAACGTATTTACACAAACAGCTGGTATCCATGCAGATGGAGATAGTAAAAATAACTTATACTTTAGCGATTTAATGCCCGAACGTTTTGGGCGAAAGCGAAAATACGCTTTAGGAAAAATGTCAGGGAAGGCCAATATCCAAAAAAATTTACAAGAATTAGGCTTAACCCTAAATGACGATGAGCTTAAAAAGGTCACCCAACGTATCATAGAACTTGGGGACAAAAAAGAACGCGTAACAAAAGACGATTTGCCCTTTATCATTTCTGACGTTTTGGATGCTACGGTACACCATCAAAAGGTATTTGTAACGTCTTATGTATTGACCCACGCAAAGGGCTTACAACCTTCTACTACCCTATCCGTAGAAATCAATGGAAAAACGTATGAAGAAAATGCTTCAGGAGATGGTCAGTATGATGCCTTTATGAATGCTTTAAAGAAAGTTTACACCAGTAAAAAAGTAGTTTTGCCCAAATTAGTCGATTATGCAGTTCGTATACCACCAGGAAGTACCTCTGATGCCTTATGTGAAACGGTGATTACATGGGAATACAAAGGAAAAGAGTTTACCTCTAGGGGACTGGATTCTGACCAAACCGTATCCGCTATAAAGGCTACAGAAAAGATGTTGAACATGATTTAATGTGCTAAGCGTGTTTTACTTAACGGACTACGCCAAGCTAACTAAAGAAAAAAATACTAATAACTAATAAAGCGTAAAGCCTACGGCATTTCGCAAAGCGAAAACAATATGAAACTAAACATAGCCCTTTTGGCCGGAGATGGAATTGGTCCGGAAGTAATTGATCAAGCAGTAAAAGTATGTGATGCGATTGCTAAGAAATACCAGCATAATATCACTTGGAAACCAGCATTAACAGGTGCGGCAGCTATAGATGCTGTTGGCGACCCATATCCGAATGAAACACATGATATTTGTGCCAATGCCGACGCCGTGCTTTTTGGCGCTATTGGACATCCTCGCTTTGATAATGACCCTTCAGCAAAGGTACGTCCCGAGCAAGGCTTGTTGAAAATGAGACAGAAATTAGGCCTTTTTGCCAATGTGCGACCTACGTTTACATTTCCCTCTTTAATTGATAAATCCCCCCTTAAAAAGGACCGTATTGAAGGTACAGATTTAATAATTCTAAGAGAATTAACAGGTGGAATCTATTTTGGAGAACGTGGAAGAAAAGATGATGGAAACACAGCGTTCGATACTATGACTTACCAACGTTTCGAAATTGAACGTTTAGCTAAAAAAGGTTTTGAAATGGCTTTAAAACGTTCAAAAAAATTATGTTGTGTGGACAAAGCGAATGTGTTGGAATCCTCTAGACTATGGAGGGAGACTGTCCAAGCAATGGAAAAAGACTATCCAGAGGTTGATGTTACATATGAATTCGTAGATGCTACGGCCATGCGCCTAATTCAATGGCCAAAAGGGTATGACGTGATTATAACAGCAAACTTATTTGGAGATATACTAACCGATGAGGCTTCTGTCATATCAGGATCTATGGGCCTAATGCCATCTTCTTCTGTTGGCAGTAAGGTATCTTTATACGAGCCAATTCACGGTTCCTATCCACAGGCAGCAGGTAAAGATATTGCAAATCCATTAGCGACGGTCCTTTCTGCTGCAATGCTTTTTGAGGACATGAATTTAACTGAAGAAGCACAAGCTATTCGCGATGTAGTGAATAAGTCCCTGGCAGAGAACATTGTTACCGAAGACCTTTCCGAAGGAGGAAAAGCATATAAAACAAGTGAAGTTGGCGATTGGTTGGTAGCCAACTTGTAAAATTTGGACACCGTCAATTAGAGCTTGGTAGACATGTTTTCTACCTGAAAACTTTCATACACCTAGGTCTAACTGACGGTATTTTTTAATGATACTCTTAAGTGCTTGAATACCAGCGTAATTCGTATTGAGCCTCCCCTTTTTATTTCTAAAATAAATAAATCTTTATAGCTGTATTAGGTCTACCTTTCGATAAAAAATAATGTCGATAACTAGTAAGGTGCAATTGGTAGAAGCGCTTTTTTATAAGTTAGAGCAAGAAAGTGATCAAT
>CBDUKC010000012.1:0-24772 GCA_965367705.1 uncultured Maribacter sp.
GATAAAACCGTCTGCTGATGCTGCCCACTTCAAAATAATATAAGGTCGTTGTTTTTCCTGTACGGCTAAAAATCGTTTGTGATGCTCCCTACAGGCTTGCTCCAAAACACCCACACTAACCGCACATCCGGCGTCGATCAATTTTTGAATCCCTTTCCCAGCTACTTTGTCATGTGGGTCTTTAATTCCTACAACTACGCGTGGAATTTTATGTTTTACGATTAAGTCTGCACAGGGAGGTGTTTTCCCGTAATGAGCACAGGGCTCTAAGGTTACATATAACGTGGCCTCGGATAGCAGTTTCTTATTTTTCACATGTGCAATAGCGTTTACCTCAGCATGTCTACCACCATACGGACCGGTGTAACCTTCTCCAATGATTTGATTCTTATACACAACAAGCGCCCCTACCATTGGGTTTGGTGCAGTAGTACCTAGTCCATTTTTACCCAGCTGAATACATCGTAACATAAATTTTTCATCCACGACATTCGAATCGGTTTTCGTGCTGGCCTTTGTTCGCATCATTTTATTTTTCCTATCGCTTTGAGTTTAAGATTTTACACATTTAATGTATCTTCACCCATCAAAAATAATACTTTAATAGCTATAAAAATGGATGTCGTTTCAACCGCCATTATTAGGGAAATAACCAAAGAGGACAATGCACGGGTCGCCCAAGTAGTGCGGAAAGTGCTGGTTGACTTAGGGGTGCCCAAAGTGGGTACCGCCTACGCGGACCCCGCTTTAGATCATATGTATGAAAATTACGATGTGTCCAAGGCTGTATACTTTGTAATAGAGCTAGAAGGAGCGATTATAGGATGTGCAGGGATAGCCCAATTGGAAAACTACGATGGTAACTGCTGTGAATTGCAGAAAATGTATCTTTTGGAGCGGGCAAGGGGCAGGGGTCTCGGAAGTCAAATGATGAATACCTGTCTTAGTGCAGCCAAGACTTTCGGTTATGAACAGTGTTATTTGGAAACCATGCCCTACATGAAAGACGCACAAAAGCTCTACAGGAAATCAGGCTTTGAGTATATTGATGCTGCCATGGGGAATACGGGCCACTTTTCTTGCCCGGTTTGGATGCTGAAAACACTATAGGATGCTATTAAAGGAGATTAAATCAATATATCATAAGGAACTAGATAAAAACTATGGTGTTGAGGAAGTTAGTAGTTTTTTTTACCTGTTGATAGTTCATTTTTTAAAGCTTGAAAAATTCGTCTTGGCTTTAACCCCAAATTTGGTAGTTAACAAGGAAGAGGAAGCCATACTATTTAAAGCGCTGAGTGAATTGAAACAGGATGTTCCCGTACAGCATATTATTGGCGAGACGGAATTTATGGACATGAGATTCAAGGTGTCACCTAAAGTGCTTATTCCTAGACCTGAAACCGAAGATTTAGTTCGTTGGGTTATAGCTGATAGTAGTGCTGAGCAGCATCAACCGCTTACCATTTTAGATATAGGGACAGGAAGCGGCTGTATTCCAATAGCCCTCGCTAAGCATTTGGAAGGTGCTCAAGTTTCAGCTTTGGACATTTCAAGTGATGCGTTACAAGTTGCCCAAACCAATGCCCTAGAAAACAATGTGAATCTTAACTTTTATCAAGCTGATATTTTAGATAAAACCTCAACTAGTACTATTAATTCTAAATTTGACATAATTGTATCTAATCCTCCTTATGTAAGAGAATTAGAAAAAAATAAAATGCATAAAAATGTACTAAAATATGAACCTGGTATTGCCCTGTTTGTTTCTGACAAAGACCCATTGGTATTTTATAGGGCTATCGCTAATTTCGCAGTAAAAAACTTAGCGGATGATGGACGTTTGTATTTAGAGATTAACCAATATTTGGGTAAAGAGATGCTCCGTTTACTAAGTGAATATAATTTTAAGGATATCGAATTAAGAAAAGATATATTTGGGAACGACCGCATGGTCAAAGCAGTTAAGAAATGAAGGGAATTGTAGTTTTTTGTGGTAGCAGTGAAGGAGCAGATCCTCAATTTGCCAAAGATGCCCATGATTTGGGTGTCACGCTGGCGCAACAGCGAATAGATTTGATCTATGGTGGTGCTAAAATAGGGATAATGGGTCGAGTAGCTCAAGGTGCACTGGATCATAAGGGCACCGTCATTGGTGTCATTCCTGAGTTTTTAAAACGAAAAGAGGTATATCATGAAGGACTTTCTGAACTTATCATCACACAGAACATGCATGACCGCAAACTTAAAATGCACGAACTTAGTGATGGTATTCTAATGCTTCCTGGAGGATTTGGCACGCTAGAGGAGTTTTTTGAAATGCTTACTTGGGCACAATTAGGCCTACATCCCTATCCTATAGCGGTCTTGAATACCAATGGATTCTATAACGAACTGCTACTGATGCTCAAAAAAATGGTGGTAAAGGGCTTTGTGAAAAAGGAGAATTTGGATGCTATTTTAGTGGATGAGAATATCCATACCCTATTGGAGAAAATGAAGGCTTTTGAACCCCTTCCTGTGCCCCAATGGATGACAAAAGAACAGATATAATGAGTATTGAAAGTAGATTACAAGCACTAAGAGAAGAACTTAGGGAGCATAATTATAATTATTATGTACTAGATAATCCAACGATTTCAGATTACGATTTTGATATGAAATTGAAGGAATTACAAGGTTTAGAGGCCGAACACCCAGAATTTTTTGATAAAAGTTCACCTACCATTCGAGTGGGCGGGTTGGTAACCAAGAGCTTTGACACCATCGCACATGAACACCGTATGTACTCCTTGGATAATTCCTATTCTAAAGAGGATTTAGAGGATTGGGAAAAACGTATTCAGCGCAATCTAGGGGATGCTCCCGTAGCCTATACCTGCGAGTTAAAGTATGATGGCGCTTCTATTAGCATTACGTATGAAGATGGGAAATTGGTACGCGCCGTTACCCGTGGCGATGGATTTCAGGGGGATGATGTAACTACGAATATTAAAACCATAAAATCGGTTCCGCTCCAGTTAAAAGGGGAATACCCTGCGAAGTTTGATATCCGTGGTGAAATCGTATTGCCTTTTGATGGTTTTCAAAAAATGAATGAAGAGCGCGTTGCGAACGGAGAGGAGCCTTATATGAATCCAAGGAATACAGCATCGGGGAGTTTAAAATTACAGGATAGTGCGGTGGTAGCACAACGCCCTTTAGAGTGTTTGTTGTACAGCATTGTTGGCGCAAACATTGGCATCACTACGCAGTTTGAGATGTTGGAAAAGGCACGCGCATGGGGTTTTAAAGTACCCACTGTAGCCAAGTTATGCCAAAATACCACAGAAGTAATGGAATTTGTAGAAAAGTGGGACGTTGCACGGCATCAATTACCCTATGAAACCGATGGGGTCGTCGTGAAGGTGAATAGTTTGCAGCACCAAGATGAATTGGGCTACACGGCCAAAGCGCCCCGTTGGGCCATGGCCTATAAGTTTAAGGCGGAGCAAGTATTTACGGTGTTGCGCGAAATAACATATCAGGTAGGGCGTACCGGTGCCATTACTCCAGTCGCAAATTTAGAACCTGTGCTATTGGCAGGAACTACTGTAAAAAGGGCTTCCTTGCACAATGCGGATCAGATTGCAAAACTGGATATCCGTGAAGGGGATACTGTTTTTGTGGAAAAAGGAGGCGAAATTATACCGAAAATTATTGGCGTGGATTTTACAAAACGTCCTGCAGATTCAAAAGAAACGATTTATACTACAACGTGTCCCGAATGTCATACCCCATTGGAGCGTACAGAAGGCGATGCTAAGCACTATTGCCCTAATGAGTATGGTTGTCCGCCACAAATTACGGGTCGTATTCAGCACTTTATTTCTCGTAAGGCTATGGATATTGAAGGCCTTGGTGGGGAAACCGTAGAGCTGCTATTTAAAGAAGGATTGATAAAAGATTATGCCGATTTATATGACCTCACGAAACAGCAAATACTACCCTTGGAGCGCATGGCAGAGAAATCTGCGGACAATTTGATCAAAGGTGTTGCGGAATCCGTTGCCATACCCTTTGAACGGGTCATGTTCGCATTAGGAATACGCTTTGTTGGCGAAACGGTGGCAAAGAAACTGGCCAAAGCCTATAAAAATATAGATGCGATGTCGGTTGCTACTAAATCGGAGTTGATCGCCGTTGATGAAATAGGGGAGCGGATTGCCGAAAGCGTGGTCGACTTTTTTAGTAATGAAAAGAATCAAATCGCAATTGAACGACTTAAGAAAAAAGGAGTGCAGTTTTCGTTATCGGCTGAAAAGCTGGAAAATCAAACAGATATCCTCAAAGGAAAAACATTGGTGGTATCTGGCGTGTTTGAAACGGTGAGTAGGGATGAACTTAAAAAATTGATTGAAGATAATGGGGGCAAAGTAGGTTCCTCTATTTCTTCGAAGACCAGTTACTTGGTCGCTGGCGATAAAATGGGCCCTAGTAAACGAACCAAGGCAGAGAAGTTAAATGTTCCCATCATTACGGAACAGGAGTTTTTAGCACTGGTGTAGGGGCAAAGAATTAAAAAGACAAGGATTAGATTAGGAAACTAAATTAAAATTGAATTATGGATTACTTTATTATTGCTTCGATATTGGTATTTATCTCCGCTATTTTTGGCTATATCAATGTGAAGTTTCTAAAGCTGCCCAATACGATTGGTTTAATGCTGATCACCATTGTATTTACCCTTGCGGTTTTTGGCATCAGCTATTTTGATGATACGCTCTTAGATGCTGAACGGTATATTATTACTCAGATTGATTTTAAGTATGTATTGTTAGATGTTATGCTGAGTTTCCTACTCTTCGCAGGTGCCTTGCATACCAATTTTGAACAGCTTAAAATACAGCGCTGGCCGATTCTGGCATTTTCTACCCTAGGGGTTTTAGTCTCTACCTTTCTGGTAGGAACCATTATGTTTTATGTACTGCAGGCCTTTGGATTACAAGTAGATTTTATTTATTGTTTGCTTTTTGGGTCTTTAATCTCCCCAACGGATCCTATAGCGGTACTTGGTATTTTAAAACAAGCAGGAGCCCCTAAAAACCTAGAAACCAAGATTGTAGGTGAGTCATTGTTTAACGATGGTGTTGGGGTCGTGGTCTTCCTAACCATTTTTAAAATTGCATCATCTGGAATGGACGCCATTACGCCTTTGGAAATTGTCGAACTTTTTGGCATAGAGGTCATTGGGGGTATTGTCTTGGGCTTGTTCATTGGTTGGGTTACCTATCGCTTAATGCGCTCTATAGACGATTATGATATTGAAGTCATCATAACCCTAGCTGCCGTAATGATGGGAACTGTAGTAGCTCAGAAATTTCATCTTTCTGCACCTTTGGCCATGGTTACCGCTGGTTTGGTGGTAGGTAACGACACGGTACGTCATTCTGCCATGTCCGAAACCACCGAAAACTATGTAGATAAATTCTGGGAGTTATTGGATATTCTTTTTAATACTCTTCTATTTGTATTGATAGGGATGGAAATGCTCGTAATATCCTTTGAGCTTACTTATGTAATTGCAGGGCTTGTTGCTATTCCTATTGTATTGGCGTGTCGCTTTTTATCCTTGTTATTACCCATTAAGTTTTTTGAGAAAAGGCTGAATTTTGTTCCCAGAACCAATTTAGTGATGACTTGGGGTGGACTACGAGGTGGTATCTCCATTGCCTTAGCACTGGGCTTGACCCAAGAAATGCACCGTGACCTCTTTTTGGTGATTACCTATGTGGTGGTTGTATTCTCCATTGTAGGACAAGGTTTAACGGTTGGAAAATTAGTTAAAAAAGTAACGGGACATGCTGCCTAAAAACTATACCGAGTTCGAACGGACATTGGCTCAGCTAATACCACCTGCAGTGTGGCCCGATGCGCTAAAAGCCCTTTGGTTTGATGCCAAAGGCGATTGGGAAGGTTCCCATAACCTTGCTCAAGATATGCATTCGACTATGGGTAGTTGGATTCATGCCTATCTGCACCGTAAAGAAGGGGATGCTTTTAATGCGGGCTACTGGTACCGGCAAGCGGGTAGAAGCTATCCTGAAATCTCTTTGGATGCCGAGTTGCGTGAAATGGTGGTGTTTTTTTTAGGTGGTGCTTGAGATGAAGATTCAAAAGTTTCGTTAACGACATAGCTATGAAGCGCAGTAGCCATTAACCACTAATGAATTATACACGTTTTGTGTATAATGCCCCATCTACTATAAGATATAAAATTTATTTGTCGTTATTGGATCTGGTATATCTTGGACGCCTAATTGTTGTTTAATATCAATTTCAATTGTTCTAGATATACTCGTCATTGGGATATCTGTAGGTTTATTTTCAAAAGGATCTTGAATATTAAATGCGATTTTTTCAACAAGAAAGAAAGGAATGGAAATTAAAATCATAAAAGGAATTTCCGTTAGATTTGGCATTTCTGTTAGAGAAAACGAAAGTGTTATGAGAAAAATATAGATAAAAAGATGCAAAGTCAATCTGTAGGTTTTTGGAAAGGCTGTATTTTTTATTCTCTCAGCTTTACCCATAGAGGTGCAGAGTCTTACTAAAGTATTGTCTATTTGTATTTGCTGAAAATCATTGATCAAACTTTCATCGTGTAGTAAACATAAATCTTGTGATTGATTATTTAAAAGCGCCAGAGCAGGATTATTAATGTGTTCTATTGACTTTTGCTCTTTTTCAGAAATAAAAGTATGGATGTTATTAGGCTCGCTGTCATTCCTTAAATTTCGTGTCAATGCATAACACCAAGCTATTTGTCTATATGCCATTTTATTTGTCAGTTCTTCATTTTGGTTTTTTGAAAAACTCCTTAATTGAATAACAAAAGTTCTGGAATCATTAACAATAGATCCCCATATTTTTCTAGCTTCCCACCACCTATCATACGATTGGCTTAATTTAAATGATAGTAATAATGCAATGGCAGTACCTAAAAATGCTCCAATAGAAACGGGTACATTTAAGTCAGTCAAATACTTTGAAAAAATATATACTACCGACGAAAACAAAGACACAATTAAGATATCCCATCTAATTGTGTTGAACCAATATGCAAAAGGAATTCTTTTTTCTAATATCATATCTTAATTAACTTACAGTGTATACAAGGTATAGATAAGTGCAGCTTCAATACTGAAATAAATTCAGCACACAGTTCCATTTATCGTTTGCCAACTAAGTTCGTTAATCCTAAAATATATTTCAAGTGCTTCCTACAGGAGTTGTATGAAAGTTTTTAACAAGTTCTACTTTGTTTGCAAAGGTTATTTACTGGCGTACCCTTACCTAGTTTACCTACCAGAATGAAGTATTGATTAAGCAAAAAAATAGCGACCTAAGTTAAAACTCAGGTCGCTATTTTCATGTTTAACAGTTGTTAGAAGTGGTTAATTTAATCTTTCTAACAATAGTTCAGCAACTAATTCTGAAGATGCAGGGTTTTGTCCTGTAATCAATAATCCGTCTTCAACCGCATACGGGTTCCAGTCTGCTTTTTTAGAATAGATTCCGCCGTTGCTTATCAGCATGTCTTCAACCAAAAATGGTACTATGGAGGTTAGCTCCACCGCATCTTCTTCACCATTGGTAAATCCTGTCACCTTTTTTCCGTTCACTAAAAAGGTTCCATCCGTATTTTTGGTGTGCTTAAAAATAGCGGGAGCATGGCAAACGGCCGCAACAGGTTTATTGTTTTGGTAAAAATCCTCTATAAGAGCAATTGAGTTCTTGTCTTCAGTCAAATCCCATAACGGTCCGTGTCCTCCTGGATAAAAAACAGCATCATAATCTGCCTGCTTTACCGTTTCTAATTTTATGGTTTTGGCAAGGATGTCCTGCGTCTCTTGATCTGCATAAAAACGTTCGGTCGCAGGTGTTTGAAAGTCTGCCGAAGCGCTTTTTGGATCAATTGGAGGTTGTCCTCCTTTTGGGGAGGCTATCGTAATTTCAACCCCTTTATCTTTTAATAGGTAATAGGGTGCTGCAAATTCTTCAATCCAAAATCCAGTTTTTTCCCCTGTATCGCCTAAATCTTCGTGGCTTGTTACTACAAATAATACCTTTTTCATTATTTCTATTTTTAGTTTTACTTAATCTCTTTTTACTTTAGTGTAGTCACTAGTTGACGCATACCCACTTAGCACTGCGATTCACAGTGCCTTCTTTATGAATTGCTATGGAATACAAATCTACTACTCTTGGCGTAGACAAAAGTATGAAGGGGTATCTGATAAAAAATTGATGTAGGATAAGAAACTAGCTCTGAACCAGTTCTTTTCTAATTCTACTTAGGCTTTCTGTAGTAATCCCTAAATAAGAAGCAACGTGATAGTTCTTTACGCTCTGTTCAATGTTTGGATACATTCTAATAAAGGAGGTATAGCGCTCTTTGGCTGTTTGAGATAAACCGCCAAGTATTCTTTTTTGGAAACTGGAGAAAGCACCTTCCATTTTTTTTCTAAAGAAGGTCTCCAATTGAGGTATTTCTAGATATAGGCTTTCTATGTCCGTTCTTGAAATTTTATAGACCGTTGCATTCTGTATGCATTCAATATTGAGTATCGCCTGTTCCTTTGTGAAATAAGCGGTGTAATCACTGATCCACCAATCTTTAATTGCAAACTGTACCGTGTGTTCCTTAGCAGCACTATCCATAAAATATGTTCGTAAACAACCATCGCTTACGTAGTATTGATTAAGAACTACCTCATTTGCGTTCAAAAGAATAGCTCCCTTTTTTAAATCAATTTTCTCAAATTTCTGTTTGATACGATTGCTTTCTTTTTGTGAAAAGGAAAGTTCCTTAAAAATTTCAACTACTGTGGAATCTTCAATTCTCATGTAATGTGGTCTAATGGCATGGATAGGTGGTGTCTCAATTTTAACTTTAGCTTAGTGACGAAGTTCGGTATTCCCCAACGGTATTTCAAGTATTTTTAAAGAGGATTTCTCGTCAGTTCGAGTGCCGACCAGCAAGAGACGGTATATCGTGAACCTTTGGAATCCTAGAGCTTCTCTATACCATTTTCACTCTCGAAAAGTTCGTAAAAACCACTAGAAGTGACAGTTGAGTTTCGTTTGAGGTTCTTTTGAATGAACTTATACTATACCTCGCTCTTTCAAAACCTGTTTTAACGCATCATTGTTTTTTGAGCTGTTTAGCATTTTGTAGATAAAGTATAGCGGTATCAATGTAAAAAAGCCAAACGTATTTTCAACAGCGCTATAGATAACAACACCGATCATAAATCCAATGGTTAAAGCGCTCCATATAGCGTTTGATTTCATTTTTTTTGCTTTGGCTATCAGCGCTTCATCCGTTAATTGAGATAGTTCTTCTTGTGTCATTTGATTCATTCTGATTGTTGTGATTTAGTGCAGTGAATATTGATATTAGTTATTTGGTGTCTACTTCATTTCAGCAACACTAATTAGGGGTTTAATTGTGTAAACATATTTCTATGTCTTATGGTTTTTTTGGGATAGACTTAGTGTCTTTAAAGTGCATGGCAAAAATTAAAGCTTTTTTCGAAAACACACACTATTTGCCATATGCTCATAGGGCGGATAGTTAGGAATTAGGTGGTAGTTGTTTTTTTTATAGAGCGTAACAGCCTCCGGTTGTCTTAATCCAGTTTCTAAAACGCAATACATATAGCCCAGTTCCTTAGCCCATTTTTCCAGTTCGGCAAGTAGGAGGGTAGCGATTCCTTTTCCGCGGTAAGCCATAGAAACGTACATTCGTTTGATTTCCATACTATCTTCGTCAAACGATTTTAATGCACCGCAGCCCACAGCAATATAATCCTTATAATACACGACACATTGCTCTAATTGGCTAATACCGTTGAATTGGGCGTAAAAAGCATTTTCTTCTCCATCCCGTCTCGCTAAATCAGCATCCAATAGGGACACTAGATGTATGAAATCGATATGTAAAGAGCTTGTTCTTATAATGCGTCCCATCCTGCAAAAACTTATACCGTTATGGAGATACCATTAGAAGCAATTCCGTTTGCATCCAAATAAAAATCGATTCTACCCAAACGTACCCCAAAACAACCCACTTGATTGACAAGAATTTCCTTTCCGATAGTATTGGTCACAACGCTTGGTTTATCTAAAAACGTATGGGTATGACCTCCAATAATCAAATTGGTATATTTCGTTTTGGTCGCCAGTGTCATATCGTCCGGTCGCTGACTGTCCTTGTATTGGTATCCTAAATGTGAAAGACAAATTACCAGATCACAGTGTTCCTCTTCTTTTAGCATCCGCTCCAAATCAGTTGCGATTTCATAGGGTGGTAAGTACTTGGTTTCTTTATAGAGTTCCTTAGTGACCAGTCCGGATAATTCTATCCCCAAGCCATATACTCCAATTTTAATACCATCACGAATATATGTTTGGTAAGGTTTGGTGAACCCATCCAAAATAGTATTACTAAAATCATAGTTGGAAGATACAAAATCGAACTTCCCATAAGGTATTTGCGCCAAGAGCCCATCTACGCCATTGTCAAAATCATGATTTCCTAGCGTAGCTGCATCGTAGTTCAGCATCGTCATTAATTTGAATTCCAGCTCACCTCCATAAAAATTAAAATAGGGAGTTCCCTGAAAAATATCGCCTGCATCAAATAATAGCGTATTTGGATTTTCATCCCTAATGCTATTGACCAATCCAGCTCTTCTGGCTAATCCGCCAAGTCCTGGAAAATTAGAGTGGCCTTTGGGAAAGGCATCGATATGACTATGCACATCGTTGGTATGCAAAATAGTAATATGTTTTTTCTGATTTCCGCTACAGGAATTTAAACTAAGTCCTCCTGCACCTACAAAGGAGGCCGAGGCTAAGGTGTTCTGTATAAAATTTCTTCTTTTCATTTCGATTAATATCAACTATCGAGTTATACCAAGGACTGCTTTTATTTTTGTTTAAAACCTACGTTTTTAGTCGCTAGAAGACTATCGGCCTTAGCGCTACTAATCCAGTTTAAAATATCGATTATCTATTTTGGGTAAAAGCGTATCTACTTTTGAAAAATAATCGATCATCGCGTTCCGTATCTTATAATCCAGAGCGGTAAACGACAGTCCGTTTTTAAAGAACACCATATTATCCCCACCGCTTACTAGATAATCAGATGTAGCTATAAAGTAGCTCGCTTTTTCATCCAAGGGTTTGTTATTGATTTTCAAACTCTTTACTGTTTCGTCTTTATTAAGGATAATTTGTATTCCAGATAAAGGATGGGCCCTTTTAGATTTAATGAGATAGTCTACCAGCTCTAAAACCGATGTGCCATTTAATTCCACAACGGAAATGTTATTTTCAAAAGGCATGACTTCATACGCAGTTCTAGCAGAAACATTTCCCTTAGAAATGCCAGAACGAATTCCCCCATGGTTCATTAATACAAAATCAATATCCTTTCCCGTGCGTTTTTTAAAAATTAGGTTTGCTTCTGATAACATCAAATCAGCCATAAGATTTCCCGCTGTCGTGTTATATTTCCCATCTGTTTTAGAAATGGAATAAGGGGCGTAGGCCAAGGCACTGTCTAAAATACTATTGACCCGCTCACGGTAGGGTAAAATAAAATTTTCAATACCACTTACGGGCTTCGATGTAGAGTCTATAATTAGTTCTGTGGCTACGATTTTCGTCAAGCCAATGGATTGCTGTTTGCAGGAAGTTAGAATACAAAGTGTTATAAATATAACAAAATGTTTAATATATAAAATTCTAAAGTGTTTTAACTTCGTCATAGAGTTGAACGGATATTATTTACATTTGTATAAATGTAAAAATACATGTTTTTAAAAGGAATTAAGGACAAGTTTAAACAGAAATCCGGACGTAAGTTCATACGGCAAACCTTGGAAAAACCAACACCTGAAAGCACTAGAAGCAAGGGTGTTCGTAAAATAGGGTGTATCGTTGACTTGGATAAATTTGATGACGCCGATGTGTTTTATGAATTTTTGGACGCTTTTAAACTACAGCCAAATGCGGTAAAAATAATTGGGTATAAAAGTTATTATGACAAGAATTCCCCATATGCTACCCCAGTGTTTTCAGATAAGGATTTGGGTTGGAACGGTGATGTAGAAAACAGTTACGCATTGGAGTTTTTAAATAGAGAATACGATGTTTTGGTCAACTATTATGACGATAATAATCTATTGTTGAATTTAATGTCATTAAAAACAAAAGCGAGATTAAAAGTAGGTTTTATAAAGGTGGGTCCCGATTTTAACGATTTAATGGTAGATACACCAATAACCGAATTTAAAACCTTTAAAACGGAGTTGAAAAAATATTTAGGCGTATTAAAAGAAGTATAAGTATGGAACAATTAAAGGGTACTGGTGTTGCTTTGGTTACTCCGTTTAACCAAGACGGAACTGTTGATGTGGATGCCCTTTCTAAACTTGTTGCACATTGCAAAAAGGGTAAAATAGACTATTTGGTAGCGCTTGGTACTACCGCGGAGTCGGTTACCTTGACCAAGGAAGATAAGCAATTGGTACTCGATACCATTGTAGTTGCCAATAACGGGGTATTACCATTGGTGGTTGGAGTTGGTGGAAACAATACCCTAGGCGTGGTCCAGGAGTTAAAAGCAATGGATTTAAGTGAATTTTGTGCTATTCTTTCCGTTTCGCCCTATTATAATCGGCCTACCCAAGAGGGAATTTATGAACATTTTAAAGCGATTTCACAGGCTTCTCCTTTGCCCATAATCGTGTATAATGTGCCGGGAAGAACAGGCAGTAATATGTTGCCAACTACTATTTGTCGTTTAGCGAAGGATTTTGATAATATCGTAGCTGCCAAGGAGGCCTCTGGGAATATGGCTCAGGTGCTAGAGCTGTTACAGAATAAACCTTCTGATTTTATGGTTCTTTCGGGAGATGACCTAACTGCTTTGCCTACCCTTTTGGCCGGAGGTGATGGAGTGATTTCAGTTATCGGCCAGGGGCTGCCTCAGGAATTTTCAGAAATGGTGCGTTTAGGCAGGGCCGGAAAGGCCAAAGAAGCATATTACTATCACTACCGACTACAAGAAGGAATGCACCTTATATTTGAAGAAGGAAACCCAGCAGGAATTAAGGCTATACTAGAGCTTTTAGGTCTTGGTAGCGCCCTTGTGCGACTACCGCTTATGCCGGCATCAAGCCAGCTAAAAAAGAAAATCGGGCTTTTCATGTATTCCGTTTCTAAAATCCTAGCGTAGGTAACTACGTTAAAACTTACATAAAAACAACGCGTTAGCGGCAGAATCAGCTTATTTTTGAAAGCATAAAAATGTTTTTTAAATCCGTTCAGAATCACTAATTTTGCAAAATGTTTTTTAAAATGAAGCGATTTTTTATTTTTCTTATTTTGGCAGCAGCCTTGCAATCGTGTAGCGAGTACCAAAAGGTGCTTAAAAGCGACGAGGTGAAGCCGAAGTATGATATGGCAGAAAAGTTATACGACGAGGGAGATTTTAAGCATGCCAATAGGTTGTTGGAACAGATTGCTCCAAAATACATTGGCAAACCCCAGGGAGAGCGCGTCATGTTTTTTTTGGCGAATAGTTATTTCAAACTGAAGGATTACAATACTGCCGGGTATCAGTTCGAGCGTTTTATTAAGTCTTACCCGAAGAGTGATAAAAGTGCCGAGGCCGCATTTTTAGGTGCAAAAAGTTATTATGAATTATCTCCAATGCACTCGCTTGATCAATCAGATACGGATAAAGCCTTACTTAAATTGCAGAATTTTATTAACGCCTACTCAGAATCTGAGTATTTTGCAGAGGCGAATGCGATGGCACAGGAGCTGACTACTAAAAAGGAACGTAAAGCTTTTGAAATTTTAAAGCAGTATAACAAACTTGGGGAGTTCAACTACGATATGATAAAATCGG
Organism: uncultured Maribacter sp.; assembly: GCA_965367705.1. Classification (GTDB taxonomy): domain Bacteria; phylum Bacteroidota; class Bacteroidia; order Flavobacteriales; family Flavobacteriaceae; genus Maribacter. The sequence continues at coordinate 13,970 of CBDUKC010000012.1, forward strand.
CCGTAGCGGCAAGCGATAACTTTGTTTCCGACTTTCCTGGTTCTATTTATCGTGAAGAAGCGATTTTTGTAAAAGTAGATGCATTAACCCATATGGCGATGAATAGTTTTGAAAGCCTACAAAAAGAACGATTAGAAAGCGCTAAAGAAGCTATTATGTCGTTTAAGAAGCAATATCCTAATTCTACACTCGATAAAGAAGTAAACAACTTGAAGGAGAAGATAGAAAATGGATTGGAACAATACACAGCAGAATCTAAATAAATAGTTTCCATTATGAATATGAACGATTTAAAAAACTCGAAAGCTCCCGTATCTACGGTAACCATCAATAAAAACGAGTTCGACAGTAAAACTGATAACATCTACGAAGCGATTTCAATAGCATCTAAACGTGCGGTACAAATCAATTCTGAAATCAAAAAAGAGTTGTTGGAAAAATTGGAGGAGTTTGCTACCTACAGCGATAGCTTGGAAGAAGTTTTCGAGAACAAGGAGCAAATTGAAGTTTCTAAGTTCTACGAGAAATTACCTAAACCACATGCCCTAGCGGTAGAAGAGTGGTTAATGGACAAGATTTACCATAGAAATACAGAGAAAGACGCATAAGGTATATGTTAGGCGGCAAAAACATCCTTTTAGGCATTACCGGAGGGATTGCCGCATATAAAACTACATTCCTTGCTCGTTTATTTATAAAAGCTGGCGCTAACGTTAAGATTGTTCTTACCGATAGTGCCAGTTCTTTTGTTTCTGCCCTTACCTTGGCAACCCTTTCTAAAAACCCCGTTATATCAGATTTTGTAAAGACCGAGGAAAACACGACGGACTGGAACAACCATGTAGCGCTTGGGTTGTGGGCAGATCTTATGGTCATTGTACCTGCAACGGCCAATACCATGTCTAAAATGGCAACCGGCAATTGCGATAATCTTTTATTAGCCACGTATCTTTCTGCCAAATGCCCTGTATTTTTTGCACCTGCTATGGATTTGGATATGTACAAGCATCCAAGTACCACAAGTACCTTAACTACACTGCAGTCGTTTGGAAATCATATGATTCCAGCAACATCGGGAGAATTGGCAAGCGGCTTACATGGCGAAGGCCGGATGGCAGAACCAGAGGAAATAGTTAAGTTTATTACAGCGCAGCTTCGCGTTGGACTTCCATTGAAAGACAAAAAAGTACTGATAACCGCAGGACCAACCTATGAAGCCATAGACCCTGTGCGCTTTATAGGAAATCATTCCTCAGGTCTAATGGGTTTTGAACTGGCAAAATGTGCGGCGCGACTTGGAGCGAGCGTGGTACTTGTTTCTGGCCCTACAAAGTATACCATAGCACATGATGCTATTTCCTTAATATCGATCGTATCTGCGGAGGAAATGTATGATAGGACCCATGAGCATTACGCGAATGCCGATATCGTTATTTGTGCCGCTGCAGTAGCAGATTATAGACCTAAAATAAGGGCCACGCAAAAAATTAAAAAAACGAAAGGGGAGTTACAAATTGAACTGGTGAAAACCAAGGACATCCTGTTTTCTTTAGGCCAGGCTAAAAAAGGCCAATATCTTGTCGGTTTCGCCCTGGAAACCGAAAATGAAGTTGAAAACGCCAAAGGAAAGCTCAAAAGAAAGAACTTAGACGCTATTGTGCTTAATTCCTTGAACGATAACGGAGCAGGTTTTGGCGGAACTACCAATAAAATTAGCTTCTTAGATACCAATTCTACAATACAGACGTTTGAATTAAAAACCAAGGCAGCCGTTGCCGAGGATATTTTTAATGAAATCATCAAAAGACGCTATGCGTAAGCTTTTATTTTTCTCTGGTCTCTTTATTGTCTGTGCTGCCTTAAACGGTCAAGAATTAAATGCAAGCATTACGGTTAACGCAGATCAAGTATCCCAAACAAACCAACAGATTTTCCAAACCTTGCAGCGGTCCTTGACCGATTTTGTAAATAAAACAAAATGGACAAATAGGGTATATAAGGAGAACGAACGCGTAAATGCTCAAATGTTCATTACCATTACGGAATACGATTCCGATCGTTTTAGTGGTACCCTACAAATTCAATCTTCCAGACCGGTTTTTAATACTTCTTATGAAAGCACGGTATTCAATTATAAAGATAACCAGTTCAATTTTCAATATGTAGAATTTCAGCCACTGGTGTTTAATGAGAATGTTTTTGAGTCAAATCTTGTGGCCGTAGTCGCCTACTACGCTTATATTATTTTAGGATTGGACGCTGATACGTTTGCTTTGGAAGGTGGTACGGACCATTTTAGAAAAGCGCAGCAGATAACCACACAAGCACAAGGAAGTAACTTTGCCGGCTGGAATCAATCTACCTCTGATAATAGAACACGATTCGATTTTATTAACGATTTGTTGTCCAACACGTATAAGGAATATCGTATAGCTATGTATAATTATCACCGTAAGGGCTTGGATATTTTGGGCGATAATAATAGTACGGGAAAACAGGTTATTGCAGGTACGATCAATCTATTCCAGACCATGGTTAATAGAAGACCAAATGCTTTTTTGGTTCAGACCTTTTTTGATGCCAAATCCGAAGAAATCCAAAATATTTTCTCTGACGGCCCAAAAGTAGATATCGTTAAGTTGAAGGAGACCCTGAATAAGGTAGCACCTTTTTACTCTGGTATTTGGAACGATATTAGTTACTAGCCCCTTTTTTCACTTCATAATATAGAGTACCTTTACGCTACTAAAGTATGAAAGTGTGCTGTCTAAACTTACCATTGAAAATTATGCGCTAATAGATAGCTTGGAAGTTGATTTAGCGTCCGGTTTTACTGTTATTACAGGGGAAACAGGAGCAGGGAAATCCATCTTACTGGGCGGACTCGCATTGGTACTTGGTAAACGCGCAGATTTGTCTTCTTTGCGAAACAAGGAACAGAAATGTATTGTGGAAGCGGACTTTTTGGTAAAGGATTACGGTTTACAACCCTTTTTTAACCACTACGATTTAGATTTTGATGAAACCACGGTGATACGAAGAGAAATTCTTCCCAGTGGTAAATCACGTGCTTTCATTAATGATACACCCGTTACCTTAGATATATTGTCGCAGCTAGGAGATCAATTAATCGATGTGCATTCCCAACATCAAACGATGCGCTTAACGGAAAATGATTTTCAGTTTAAACTGATCGATGCCCTGGCCAACAATAAAAAGCGACTTTCCAATTACGCAGAAACCTTGCGGGCATATTCAAGTATACAAAAGGAGTTGAACGATTTAATAACCTTTCAACAAAATGCCACCAAAGAACAGGATTACAATACGTTTTTGTTGACTGAACTAGAATCCGCACCATTAAAAGAAGGGATTCTAGAAGAGTTAGAAACGCAGTACGAACAATTGAATAACGTAGAATTGATAAAAGAAGAGCTGTCCAAAGGTGATCAACTTCTGAACGATGATCAGATAGGGGTGCTATCGTTACTATCGGAAGCTAGGATGGCACTTTCCAAACTAGCAGGCTTTGGTGCACAGTATGCAGGCTTGTATGAAAGGATGCAATCGGTATGGATAGAACTTGACGATGTAAATACAGAATTACAGGCTTTTCAGGAAGCGGTGGAATCCGATCCAGAGTTGTTGGAAGAAGTAAATACAAAACTGCAGTTACTTCATAATCTACAAAAAAAGCATGGGGTTTCAGAAATTTCAGAACTCATCAGTATAAGGGACCAACTTGCCGATACCGTATTCGAAACGGCCAATATTGACCAGAAGATTGCTTTAAAGACAAAGGAAGTTCAGGAGTTGGAATCTGCTCTTGAGGAGCAAGGGGTATTGTTGCGTGAAAAACGGAATGCCGTTATTCCACAGTTAAAAAAACAACTGGAGGCAGATCTTTCTCTTTTGGGAATGCCAAGTGCCTCTTTTAAGATTACGCTAAATCCAATAGATAGTTTTAAAGCAAACGGAATGGATGAGCTTGCTTTTCTTTTTACAGCAAACAAAGGCAGTTCTTACGGCTTGCTTAAAAAAGTAGCGTCCGGTGGAGAATTATCTCGTATCATGCTGGTCATTAAAGCTATTTTGGCGAAGTATGAAAAATTACCAACCATCATGTTCGATGAAATCGATACAGGAGTGTCTGGAGAGATTTCTAACCGAATGGCGGACATCATGCGTGACATGAGTACAGAAATGCAGGTATTTTCAATTACACATCTTCCTCAAGTAGCATCAAAGGGGCATCATCATTTTAAGGTGTACAAAACGGATGAAACGGAAGGGACGCGTACCAATATGAAAAAACTTGGTTACGACCAACGCGTGATGGAAATCGCAGAAATGCTCGGTGGAAAAGACGTATCCGACTCCGCAATGGCGCACGCAAAGGAGTTGTTGAATTAAATACACATATTTTAAATATCTTTGAACTTTAAAATCTAACTTATTAGCATAACCATCATGGCATACAACTTATTAAAAGGTAAACGAGGAATTATATTTGGAGCATTGGATGAAAATTCGATTGCTTGGAAAACAGCAATGAGTGTGCACGCAGAAGGCGGTACTTTTGTATTGACAAATGCACCCATTGCCATGAGAATGGGCCAGATAAATGAGTTGGCAGAGAAAACAGGTTCTCAAATTATTCCTGCGGATGCCACAAGCGTTGAGGATTTGGATAATTTAATTGCACAGGCACAGGAGATTCTGGGCGGAAAATTAGATTTTGTCCTTCATTCTATCGGAATGTCGGTTAACGTAAGAAAAGGTAGGGCATACACAGATGAAAAATATGATTTCACAACCAAGGGTTGGGATGTTTCTGCCTTGTCTTTTCATAAGGTAATGCAATCGCTATATAAGGCTGATGCCATGAAAGAATGGGGTAGTATCGTGGCACTCACCTATATGGCGGCGCAACGTGTATTTCCAGACTATAACGATATGGCGGATAATAAGGCATATTTGGAGTCAGTTGCCCGTAGTTTTGGGTACTTCTTTGGAAAAGAGAAAAATGTTCGCGTAAATACCATTTCTCAATCACCTACACCTACAACAGCGGGACAAGGTGTAAAAGGATTTGACGGTTTTATCAATTACGCGGAGAAAATGTCTCCACTTGGAAATGCCTCAGCACAAGATTGTGCTAACTATACGATAACATTATTCTCGGATTTAACGCGTAAAGTAACTATGCAGAATCTTTTTCACGACGGTGGTTTTTCGAATACTGGAGTAAGTCAAGAAGTGATAGAGAAGTTTTAACAACTTCAAATAAGGAAACATAAGAATCAAAGGGCTTTGGTAACAGATGTAAAAGTAAAAATGGACTTATATTTTTCTTTTATTATACCCGTATACAACCGGCCTGACGAGATACGAGAGCTTTTAGAAAGTCTTGCGCAGCAGACCTATGCAAAAGCGTTTGAAGTTGTTATCGTAGAGGATGGCTCAACCATTTCTTCTAAGGATGTGATTTCCGACTATAAGGGCGGTTTGGATATAGCGTACTATGAAAAACCGAATACAGGACCAGGAGATTCTCGCAATTATGGGATGCGTTTGGCGAAGGGCAATTATTTTATTGTACTCGACTCTGATTGTATTCTACCACCGGAATATTTGGATGAGGTGCAAAAAAGTTTAGAAACCGGTTATGTGCACTGTTATGGTGGTCCAGATGCTGCTCACGATTCCTTTTCCGATATCCAGAAGGCGATTAACTACGCCATGACGTCCTTTTGGACCACTGGTGGTATACGCGGTGGAAAAACAGCGGTAGACAAATTTCAACCCAGAAGCTTTAATATGGGAATTTCTAAAGAAGCTTTTGAGACCGTTGGCGGCTACGGGAATATACACCCTGGGGAAGATCCAGATTTAACTATTCGTATTTGGAATAAAGGCTACAAAACTAAGCTGATTCCAGAAGCTTTTGTGTATCATAAAAGACGTATCGATTGGCGTAAGTTCTATACGCAAGTGAACAAATTTGGCATGGTGCGGCCCATTTTGAATACATGGCATCCCGAGACAGCAAAACTCACCTACTGGTTTCCTAGTTTGTTTTGTTTTGGATTACTAATTGCCATAGTACTTTTGATTTTTAATATTGTATGGCCGTTGCTCTGCTACGGCATATACTTCTTCATACTTTTAATAGATGCAATTTTTAAAACTAGAAGTCTGAAAGTTACTTTTTTAGCTTTGTTTGCTACCATGGTTCAGTTTTTTGGTTATGGTTATGGCTTTTTAAAATCCACTATTTATACTACATTTAACAAGAGTTCGCCACAGGAGATTTTTCCTAAATTATTTTTTAATACCACTTCTTAGTTTTGATTATAGAGCGCATAAAGACTGGATTAAAGAAGCGAAAAGTAAAAGTATTTTTGCTTTTTTTGCTTTTTTCTACCGTTGCGTGGCTTATCGATAACCTATCTGAATCGTTCGTCAGCAATACCACTTTTGCATTGGAGTATGTAAATACGCCAGAGGAGTTTTTATTGACCAAGAAACCCAAATCATCTATCGATGTTCGCTTAAAAGCGATAGGTTTTCAATTTGTTGGCTTTGAAATCCGTAAACGTAAGGTCCAAATTGACCTTTCAAAAGTTAATGTTAAGAATGGTCGGTATTATATTTTGCCAAAGGTGTATCGCAAGCAGATAGAGAATCAATTGCCCAAAAGTATGGCATTGCTCGAAATGGATAACGACACTTTATTTGTTGACCTTATTGGTCTCATAGCAAAAAAGGTACCTGTTATTCCAAGAACGACCATAGATCTGGCAAAAAATTATATGTTGGAAGGGCCAATAACCATTTCCCCTCCTACGGTAACCATTCGCGGGCCTAAAAGCGAAGTGGATAGTATAGACTCTATAAGGACTTCTCTTATGGATTTAGAAAGCATTACCGATGACTTCGCCCAAGAACATTCTTTAGTGCTTAATAGAGCATTGACAAAGTCTAGTGTGACCCCTTCAAAGGTGATTATTTCTGGAAAGGTTTTAAGGTTTTCCGAGAAAGTTGTTTCTGTTCCTATAGTTATGCTAAATGTTCCAGATAATATAAAGGTACGAATGTTTCCAGACGAGGTTCAAGTGCTTTGTCAGGGTACCATAGCATCCTTAAAATCCTTAGATACTAGTGATTTTAATATTGTTGCCGACTTTGGACAAGTAGAAGAAGCTACCAGTAATAGATTACCAATACGTATAGACAACGTTCCAAAAAATCTTCGTAACGCATCCTTATTAACAAAAGAAGTGGAATTTATACTGAGAAGAGAATGATTGTAGGACTCACAGGTGGTATAGGTAGTGGAAAATCTACGATTGGAAAATTATTGTGCGACTTGGGAGTTCCTGTTTATAATTCTGATAGGGAAGCAAAAGGATTAATGAATACATCAAAGATATTGCGCCGTAAAATAATACAATTATTGGGAGCAGAATCCTATACCGATGGGATGCTAAATAGGACTTTTGTTGCGGAAAAGGTATTCAATGATAAAACATTATTACATAAGCTCAACGGTATCGTACACCCTGCCGTAAGGAAACATTTCTTACGATGGTCTAAAAAACAAAATTATCCTTATGTAGTTCAGGAAACTGCATTGTTATTTGAGAATCAAATGCAGGACTTTTATGATAAAATTATTTTGGTTACCGCTCCTAAGGATGTCCGGATCGAACGTATAGTTAGAAGGGATGGTAGTTCTAGACAACAAGTTTTGGAACGAATGGAGAATCAGTTGGATGATGCTAAAAAAATTCCCTTTGCCGATTACTGCGTCGAGAACATAGATCTACAAGAAACTGAGGCAAAAGTAAAGGAACTTAATATGGTTCTGCTTGCATATTGCTAGGTTCCTGATGATTTTAACATTTATGTTAAGCTTAGGTTAAACACACTATTTCCCTTATACTAAATCTGTAATTTTAACATTAAATGAATAAAAGGTTATTTGTGCTCTTGGTAATACTGATGAGCTCATCGCTTATCGGACTCATTGTTGTCCAAAGCTTTTGGATTAATAAATCAGTTGAAGATAAAGAAGAACAATTTTCAAATATGGTTTCGGAGGCACTTAACAGTGTAACTGATAAAATTTCAGAACGAGAGACCAAGAATTATTTTGATAGGTATCTTCATGCAAAAGATAGTGTTGGAGAATTAGTAGATACACAGTTTACCAACTTTTTTTTCATAGATCGGGATGTAAATTCCAACGAAATATTACTTTACGAACATGGCATATTAGAGGAGGATTACAGTATTTCCTCTACGTTCTTTGATAATCCTGAAGGTAGTGATACCATCATAAGAAATTACACCAGTAAACGTACAACTTCTATTTTTAAAGAAGACTATGATCTGGATGGGAAAGGATTCCGATTAACACCGCAACAACGGGTTGAAAAAATTGGCGGTTTATCTGAATTTGATAAGTTAGCGCTAAAAGATTTATTCAGTTCCCGTGCAAAAAGTGTCCCTATTCATGTTAGGGTTTCTACGCAAGAGATAGAATTGCTCATGCAAAGAGAACTAGAAAATAGAGGTATTGCGATTAGTTTTGAATATGGTGTGTATAGCAATGGTTTACCTACTAAGGTAAAATCGAAAAAGTTTAAATATTCAGAAAAGAATATTTACAAGGCACACATGTTTACCGATATGGAAGGAAGTTCTAATTTTGATCTTTTAGTCTCTTTTCCAGAGAAAAAACGTTTTTTGGTTAGTTCTATTTTAGGAATGGCTTTATTGTCGTTGTTGTTTACGTTAATTATTGTAATTGCTTATTCTGGTGCGATTTACCAGCTGATAAAACAAAAGCAGATATCCGAAATAAAAACGGATTTCATAAATAATATGACGCATGAGTTTAAAACGCCTATTGCAACAATAAACTTAGCGGTGGAGGCCATAAGGAACCCTAAAATTATAGTGGATCACGAAAAGGTAAACCGCTACCTTACTATGATAAGGGATGAGAACAAAAGAATGCATGCCCAAGTGGAAAATGTGTTGCGAATCTCTAAACTTGAACGGAATCAGTTGGATATTAGTAAGGATAGGGTAGATGTTCACGACATAATAGTTGATGCGATAACGCATGTAGATTTGATTGCAAAAGATAGGGGTGGATATATACATACCCATTTAGGAGCGGAACGTTCTGAAGTTTTGGCAAATGAGATGCACTTTACCAATGTTATCGTGAATATGTTGGACAATGCGATTAAATATTCCGAGGAGGCACCAAAAATAGATGTGTATACGGAAAAAGTCAAGAATTACATTATTATAAGAGTAGAAGATCAAGGGTCTGGAATGACAAAAGCAGTTTTAAAAAGGGTTTTTGAAAAGTTTTATAGAGAACACACTGGAGATGTGCATAACGTTAAAGGACATGGCCTAGGTCTTGCTTACGTAAAGAAAATAGTAGATGATCATCAAGGGGAGGTCTACGCAGAAAGTGAAAAAGGAAAAGGAACCACTTTCTTCGTAAAACTACCTTTAATTTAAAAATAGTATGGAAACAATAAACAAGAAAATACTTTTAGTAGAGGACGATCCAAATTTTGGAATAGTACTTAAAGACTATTTGTCAATGAACGACTTTGACGTTACATTGGCAAAGAACGGAATGGAGGGTTTTGAGAAATTCAAGAAGGACAATTATGACATTTGTATTTTGGATGTTATGATGCCTTATAAAGATGGGTTTACCTTAGCTAGGGAAATTAGAGAAAAGAACGAAAACGTTCCTATTGTTTTCCTTACCGCTAAAACAATGAAGGAAGATGTGCTTAAAGGGTACAAAGCTGGTGCCGATGATTATCTTAACAAACCTTTCGATTCTGAGGTGCTTTTAATGAAATTAAAGGCCATTCTTCAACGTAAAGCATCCAATAGTCTAGCGGATAGTAAGAAGTTTGAGTTTACGATAGGCGGCTTCCACTTAAACTCTAAATTAAGATTCCTAAAGTACAAGGATACTGAATCGATTAAATTATCACCTAAAGAGAATGAGTTATTGCGCTTGTTGGCATTGCATGAGAATGATTTAATGCCTAGGGAACTGGCCTTGACGAAAATCTGGAGAGATGATAATTATTTCACATCCAGAAGTATGGACGTATACATAGCCAAGCTACGTAAATATCTAAAGGTGGATGACACGGTTGAAATATTGAATATTCATGGTGAAGGTTTCCGATTGGTGGTAAAAACAGAGGGGGAATAGTCATCTTCTGTTTTTGTTAGTTTATTGCTCCTAAGCTATATAAAAGCTGAAAATCTTTTACTGCGCATTACATTTTTGTAATAGGAATAAAAGGTTATAGTGAATTGAAGCGCTCAACCGCTTTAGAAAGATACCCTTTTAATATATTCACTTACAATGGCTTCGGGCGATTGAAGTATGGAAATGCTTATGGCATTTTTTGGCTCCTCCAGGGCATCAAATTGAGATTGCAGTAGTGCTTTAGGCATAAAATGCCCTTTACGATTGGAAAGACGTTCGCTAACGTCATCTAAACTACCTTTTAAATAAAGGAAGTCATAATTCTTTTCCAAACCTTTTGTAAGTTCTTCTCTATACTTTTCCTTTAACGCAGAGCATACTATGATGGCACCTTTTTTTTGGTGGTTTTTAGCGATTTGGTTAAGGATTTGTAACCAATCTTTACGGTCTTCATCGTTTAGCGCTTCGCCTCGCGACATTTTGTCCACATTGGCTTTAGGATGGTAATCGTCACCGTCAAAAAATGTGAATCC
>CBDUKC010000013.1:0-24206 GCA_965367705.1 uncultured Maribacter sp.
TTGACCAGGACGGTGATGGAATCGCGGACTGTTATGATCAGTGCGACGACAGAATAGACACGGACGGTGATGGCATACCCGACTGCACCGATGAGTGTGACGACAGAATCGATACCGACGGGGACGGCACACCGGACTGCATCGACCAATGTGATGATAGCATTGACACCGATGGCGATGGCACACCGGACTGCATCGACCAATGCGATGATACGATTGATAGTGATGGCGACGGCACACCGGATTGTATCGACCAATGTGATGATAGCATTGACACCGACGGCGACGGAACACCGGATTGCATCGACCAATGTGATGATGCGATTGACACGGATGGAGATGGCATACCGGATTGCACCGACCAGTGTGATGATACGATTGATACTGATGGTGATGGCATTTCGGACTGTGAGGACACTTGTGACGACACGATAGACTCCGATGGTGATGGTATTTCGGACTGTGAGGACACTTGCGACGATACGATTGATACGGACGGTGACGGCATACCGGATTGCACCGACCAGTGTGATGATACGATAGACTCCGATGGTGATGGTATTTCGGACTGTGAGGACACTTGTGACGACACGATAGATTCCGATGGCGATGGCATTTCGGACTGTGAGGATATCTGTCCCAGATCGGATGACACTATGGATAGCGACGGTGACGGCATACCTGACGGTTGTGATGTGGAGGAATGCGACGGTGTGGATAACAATGGCGATGGTCAAATTGATGAAGGTTTGGATTGTAATACAGGCGGTATCGACCAATGTGAAACGGCATACGCCAGATCTACTGATGAGAATGTCCGGACCTGTTTCATAGATATTCCTAATGTCAGTGGCAACCGATGGGGATGGGTAAATGAGTTCCCTTCTAGCAATGGTACCTACCAAATGGAGGTATATGCGGCTGCAGGGCAGTGCGATATTTCCAAGGGTGCCCTAGTAGGAAACGTGGAGGTCACATACACCGATCGCAGTATAGAAGTGACGGTTACCACCCTACCTGGTTATAAGATGACGGAGGCCCAGTTACATGTTGGCAGCCAAATTTTGCCAACGCAAGGCAATGGGTTCACCACCGCTCCAGGCCAGTATCCTTATTCGGATATGGTCGATGGGGATTTCACCACCTATACCTTTGAAAGTATCAGTGCTGGAGATGCGGATACCTTTTATGTCGTGTTACACGCGAACGTATGTCCGGTAGTAGAAAATGAGAGTTTACCGGCAAAGAGACCTGTTAGTAAACTTGAATTAAAGGCCTACCCGGTTCCGTTCAAAGAAAACCTGAACCTTAACATAGTTTCTCCCGGCAACACAAAGGGAAGCTTATCCTTGTTCAATGGCATAGGACAAAAGGTAAAGGACTTTGGTCAACATAGTTTAAGGAAGGGTGACAACGAGATTTACCTGAGTATAGACGAGTTGCCCGTTGGGACCTATTTTATTCGCATGAATTCAGTTTATGGAAAAGAAACCTTACAGGTGATGCGAAAATAGGATAGAATTCGTGGAAGGGTTCTATTTTTATTAAGCAGAACCTACACGAAGCATACGGAAAAGTATGAATCTAAAATAAGTATTGATTGCATAAAAAAGCCACTCTTTTGAGTGGCTTTTTTTATAAGTATAGCTATTATTTATTCCTGCATGCTATGGTATACGTTTTGTACATCATCATCTTCTTCTAATTTTTCCAAAAGTTTTTCGACATCCGTAGCCTCTTCCTCTGTAAGGGCTTTGGTAACTTGTGGAATACGTTCAAAACCAGAAGAAAGGATTTCCAATTCTCTATTTTCCAGCTCTTTTTGTATCGCACCAAAGCTTTCAAAGGGGGCATAGATTAAGATACCATCATCGTCTACAAAAACCTCTTCGGCACCAAAGTCGATCATTTCTAGTTCCAGTTCTTCTGGGTCCAAACCTTCTGCCGGAATCCTAAAATTACAGGTATGGTCAAACATAAACTCAACGGAACCGGAAGTTCCCAAGCTACCGTTGCATTTATTAAAATAGCTTCTAACGTTGGCTACGGTCCTTGTATTATTATCCGTGGCGGTTTCCACTAAAATAGCGATACCATGCGGTGCATATCCTTCAAACAGCACTTCTTTATAATCCCCAAGGCTTTTGTCACTTGCACGTTTTATAGCGCGTTCCACATTGTCCTTGGGCATATTTACCGACTTTGCATTCTGTATAACGGCTCGTAACCTGGAATTAGCATCTGGATCAGGCCCTCCTTCTTTTACAGCCATGACAATATCCTTACCTATTCTAGTAAAGGCTTTGGACATGGCCGACCATCTTTTCATTTTTCGTGCTTTTCTAAACTCAAAAGCTCTTCCCATAGTTGTATGTTTAATTTAGGATTCTAAAAGTAATAAAATTTGAAACGAAAGTATTAGTCGCTTTCTACAATATCCTCAATAGCTCTTGCCAGTACAAAATCCTTTTCGGTAACCCCGTTCGCATCGTGGGTATTTAATCGAATATTAACTGTTTTGTATACATTGCTCCAATCTGGGTGATGCCCCTGGGCTTCACATTCGAACGCAATGCGTGTCATAACAGAGAACGCTTCTTTAAAATCCTTGAATTCGAAAGTCGTTTCTATGGCGCCATCTACATATTCCCACCCGTCTAATTGGCCAAGGTAATCCTGTATTTGTTTATCCGTAAATTTCTCCATGGGTATTGATTTTATAAAATGTATGTCAATTTAAAACGTGATCTTCTATAATATTCTGGTATGTGAACTGTAAGTTTTTTGGCAATTTATTGGTTTTCGGTAATACGGCCAAATAGCGGTCTTCATTGGTAGTATATACCCGTTTTAGTATTGGATTAAAGGTTCCCACGCGTTCCAAGACTTCTTTTATGAAATCTTCATGATGAACCAAATCTGTACTTCCTAAATGATAAATACCGGTTTTATTTCTGTTGATAAGATAATGAATTTGCTGTGTTAGTTTATCATCATTCGTCACATTTAGAATTAAATTAGGGAAAACTTCGACAGGCTCATTAGAAAGAATGCGATTTTTCATTTCTTTAATTCTCGGTGATGCGTTTCCAAAAACCATAGGAATGCGCACTATGCCTGCTTTATGAGTTGGCAAGCGGAGTAGCATATTTTCAATTTTTATTTTCAATCGTCCAAAAACACTTTCCGATAAGGTTTTGTCTGTCTCGTAAGAAGGATATTTACTGTACGTGTCAAATACATTCGCAGATGATAGGAAATAGAGTGTACAGGCAGTGTCCGTTACATATTCAGCTATATGTTGATGAGCGATTACTTGCGCCGCAAAATTTCCCCGTAAAGCAGAAATGATAATTTGGGGCCTTACTTTTTCTAGCAGCTCAAAGATATCATCGTTCTCCAAGTCATACCTAAAAAATTGTTTGTTGGAGGCAAAAGCGTTGGCCGCATGGCAATACGTCCCATAGGTATCAAAGTAGTTGCACAGTTCCTTGTAAATGGCATTGCCAAGGAAACCACTACCGCCCAGTATGAGTATTTTTTTGCTTTCCAAATTAGAAAATTGATAATTCGGATAGGGTGGTTAAACGTTCTAGTGCTGCCATTCCCCTGGCGGAATTTCCTTTTTTGTTAAGTGGCGGGGACCACGTAACCACACAAAACTTATTAGGCAAAAGGGCAATGATACCACCACCGACCCCACTTTTTCCGGGTAAACCTACCTCAAAAGCAAATTCACCTGCCTCATCATAAAAACCACAGGTGAGCATTAACGCGTTAACCCTTTTTATTTGATTTATATTTAGATGGGGAATATCCCTTTTGCATTTTCCTCTATTTATAAAAAGATAAAATACATCGCAGAGCTGGGCGCAACTCATATGCAGTGAACATTGGTGAAAATAAAAATCCAAAACGGTTTCAACATCATTGGTAAGGTTGCCATAAGATTTAAGTAAATTGGCAGCTGCATAATTTTTAAACCCGGTTTCTTTTTCGGATTTGGCAACGTTCTCGTCGTAAGCTATTGACGTATCATTTGCTAGTTTTCTAACAAACTCTAGAAAATCTTCTTTAGGATGTGCTAACTGAGATACCAAAATATCCGCTATCACAATTGCGCCGGCATTTATTAGTGGATTTCTTGGGATACCGTTTTCTAGTTCCAATAAGGACAAATGGTTAAATGGATCCCCGGATGGTTCTACATCTACACGTTCCCAAACATCTTCTCCAATGCATTGCAAGGCCATCGAAAGGCTTAACACTTTTGAGATACTTTGTATCGAAAATTTTTCTTTGCTATCTCCTATAGCGAATTCGTTTTGGTGTATGTCCAACAGTTGAATTCCAAATTTTGAGTTGGGTACAGCAGCTAATTCTGGAATATAGGAAGCTACTTTTCCTGTATTTGGAAGTTCTAGAACCTCCTTATAAATCTTATCTAGATAGTATTGAAAATTCTGCATTATATTTTATAGAACGGAAGCTTTACAATGGTGGCTGGAATAGCTTTCTTGCGAATTTGAATTTGAATTTTACTTCCAATTTCGGAAAATACAGTAGGTACATAACCCAAGCCAATACCTTTACCCATAGAAGGGGACATGGTGCCCGAAGTAACGATTCCTATCTTTTTTCCTTGTCCGTCAACAATATCATAATCATGTCTTGGAATACCTCGCTCGTCTAACTCAAAGGCCACCAGTTTACGTTCTGGTCCGTGTGCTTTTTCCTTTGCCAGGGCTTCACTGTTTACAAAGTCTTTTGTGAATTTCGTAATCCAACCAAGGCCGGCTTCAAATGGGGAGGTAGTATCGTTAATGTCGTTTCCGTAAAGGCAATACCCCATTTCTAAACGCAGCGTATCCCTAGCGGCTAAACCTATTGGCTTAATACCAAAATCAGCACCTGCCTCAAACACCTTGTCCCAAATTTGTTTTACGTCCGTATTTTTGCAATAAATTTCAAATCCACCAGACCCTGTGTACCCGGTAGCAGAAATAATAACGTGTTCTATTCCGGCAAAATCCGCTACTTTAAAATTATAGAATTTAATTTCAGCAAGATCTACAGAAGTCAAGGACTGCATGGCTTCTACCGCCTTAGGTCCCTGAATGGCCAGTAACGAATAATCTTCGGAAATATCGCGCATATCCGCTCCGATAGCTTCGTTGTACTTGCTAATATGTGACCAATCCTTTTCTATATTGGATGCGTTTACCACAAGTAAATACTGCTCCTCCTTTAGTTTGTAAATAATAAGGTCGTCTACAATTCCTCCGGTTTCGTTCGGTAAGCAGCTATACTGGGCTTTGCCAATGGTAAGTTTGGCTGCATCGTTAGAACTCACTTTTTGAATCAATGCTAGCGCTTGTGGTCCGCTGATTAAAAATTCTCCCATGTGGGACACATCAAAAACACCTAGACTTTTCCGTACCGTCTCATGCTCTGCGGTTACACCTTCGTAAGAAACGGGCATATTGTAACCTGCAAACGGGACCATTTTTGCACCTAAGGACTCATGGGTTTGGGAAAGGGCTGTATTTTTCATCTTATAAAGTTTAAGTACCGCAAATTTATAGAATTAATTAGGGATAGGTTACAAACTCTGATGTATGTTTTGCATATTTTTTATGTCGTCTTAGCCAGAAAGTAGCCATAGAAAACCGATGCCATTGCTATGAAAGGATAAAGTTTAAACGGATTCTTACTGTAGCTTGTAAAACAAACAACATAAGCCACCGGCTAAAAATACGATTGACCTCTACTTTCTTATAGCTGGAAGGGTATGACTACTGGGCTATCAAATAGGATTTTAGTTCTTGATAGGTTTTTATGGCCAAGAACTTTTTTTCCTTGTTCATTACCTTCTCAATTTGAGGAGGTATCGCTAATTTTTGTCCTATGGTCTCTTCTACCACATCTAAAAACTTTACTGGATGGGCGGTCTCAAGAAAAATACCATAGGTGTTGGGATGTAGTTCCTGGTATTTCTTTAGACCCAGATAGCCAACCGCACCGTGTGGATCTGCAACGTAGGTGTTGTTTTGGTAGATATCTAAAAGTGCCTTACGCGTTTCCATATCGGTAAAGGAGTAGGAGGTAAGCTGCTTTTTCAGTTGTGAAAAATCATCTTGAAAAAGATGCCGTATTCTAATGAAGTTACTTGGGTCACCTACATCCATTGCATTTGAAATCGTTGCTGTTGAAGGCTTAGGAGCATATGCGCCTGTTTTCATAAACTGGGGTACGGTATCGTTAACATTGGTAGCCGCTATAAACTGCTTTACCGGCATACCCAATCGTTGCGCGACCATACCTGCACAGATGTTTCCAAAATTTCCACTAGGAACCGAAAAAACGATATCCTTTGGGCTCACTTTTTCTTTTTCTGCTTTTATACGTACTTGTTTGTAGGCAAATAAAAAGTAAAACAATTGTGGTAGCCAACGTGCCACGTTGATCGAGTTCGCCGAGGTCAATTGCATCTTTGTTAGCAAATCCTTGTCCAGAAATGCTGTTTTGACCATGGTTTGACAATCGTCAAACGTACCGTCTACGGATAGCGCCGTAATATTTTGACCTAAGGTAGTTAATTGTCGTTCCTGTATATCACTGACTTTACCGTTAGGATATAGGATGACCACCTTCACACCCTTCACACCTAAAAATCCGTTAGCAACGGCACCTCCTGTATCTCCTGAGGTTGCCACAAGGACGGTGACCTCATTGTTTTCGTCTTTTGAAAAATACCCTAAACAATTGGCCATAAAACGTGCACCTACGTCTTTAAAAGCCATTGTAGGCCCGTGAAACAATTCCAAGGTGGCTAGATTGTTTTCGATTTCAACTACAGGAAATTCAAAATCGAGCATGTTGGCAAGAATCTCCCTTAATTTGTCATTAGGAATGTCTGCTGAAACAAATTGGTGTATGGCATTAAAAGCGATTTCTTGATTGGAAAGTTCCGTTATCCTATCAAAGAAAGCTGCTGGCAGGGGTGTAATGTGTTCTGGGAAGTAGAGGCCGCGATCTGGTGCTATACCCTTAATTACGGCATCCTTAAAGGATACCACGGGAGCTTTTTGGTTTAGGCTATAAAAATTCATATCTCAACATCATTTGTATGCGTTACTAGCTGTTTACAATTGTTTAATGCCACTGGTATTTATCCTGGAAATATGCACATCAAAATCAATTCCTATTTTTTTATACACTTCTTTCATTCCTGTTCCTACTTTTTGTGCCGTACGTTCTCCTTTGCTAAAAGCAAAAATAGAAGGGCCAGAGCCCGAAATACCGCAGCCTATGGCTCCGTTGGTCATTGCTGTTGTTTTAATCGCATCAAAACCTGGGATTAAAATAGACCGAATAGGTTCTACGATATGATCTTCTAAAGAACGCCCGATTAAATCGTAATCCGATGTAAAAAGACCGGCAACCAAGCCACCTAAATTGCCCCATTGTTTAATACCATCTTCTAAGCTTATGGTAGTTTTTAATATTTTTCTAGAGTCAGAGGTCTTTACTTCTATCTGCGGATGAATGACCGTTGCATAAAGTTCTGTAGGACTTGGAATGGGGATTACATCTAAGGGCGCGTAGCTTCGAACCAAAGTGAAGCCACCAAAAAGAGCTGGTGCTACATTATCTGCATGGGCTACCCCGCTGGCTAAACGTTCACCTTCCATTGCGAATTTTACCAGTTCTACCGTAGAAAATGGTTTGCCTAATAAGTGATTCATGGCCCAAACGGCTCCAGTGGAGCTTGCGGCACTACTGCCTATACCGCTGCCTGCTTTAATTTTTTTATAAATTTCTATGTCAAAACCACCATCGTAATCGCTAACAGCTAACAATGCTAAACCAGCTACTCCGGCTACGTTTAAGTGCGTTTCCATGGGAAGTTGTTGCCCTTCAAGCTTGGTGATTCGAATACCTTTTTCTCGGGTCTTTCGAACGACCATTTCATCCCCAATGGTGTCCAAGGCAACTCCAAGCACATCAAACCCACAGGAAATATTCGCTATGGTAGCGGGGCAGAATACTTTGATTTCGTTCATTTTACATGTCATTTCTAGCGCAGCAATCTGTAAAACCTTGTTTTTTACTTCAAAAGAATACTACACTACTTTTAATTTTATCGTTTCCTTCCCGCTCACTTTAATTCCCTGGCGAAGCCCTTTTTAATAGTTGCCAATCCGAATAACATCCGCAAAGAGACCAGATGCGGTAACATCTGAACCTGCACCAGCTCCTTTGACAATTAAAGGTTGTTTTGGGTACCTATCCGTGAAGAACAGGACGATGTTATCACTGCCTTCCAAATTGTAAAAATCATGACCTTTTGGAATTTCTTGCAGTCCAACACTCGCATGTCCATTTTCAAATTGAGCTACATATTTTAACTTGGTATCCTTTTCTGCTGCTTGCTTATATATGTTTTGAAACTGCGTTTCGTATTCCTTTAAGGAGGCAAAAAAAGCTGCGTTGGATTCGGTGGCAAGACTTTCTTGTGGAAGAAAGGAGTTGTTGCCAATATCAGCTATTTCCAATGGCGTTCCGCTTTCTCTGGCAAGAATCAATATTTTACGCATGACGTCTACACCACTTAGGTCAATTTTTGGGTCCGGCTCGGTATACCCCTCTTCCTGGGCTTGTTTCACAACATCATGAAAGGTAGTTTTGTCGCTAAAGTTATTAAACACAAAATTAAGACTACCAGACAGTACCGCTTGAATTTTTTGAATCTTATCGCCAGAGGCAATAAGGTGTTTTAAGGTGTCTATAATAGGTAAGCCTGCGCCTACATTTGTTTCAAACAGGAATGGAGCGTTATAGGTTCGGGCCAGTTCTTTAAGCTCAAGATAATTCGAATATTGAGAGGAACACGCAATTTTATTGCAGGTAACTACAGATATGCTATTTCTTAAATAATCTTTGTAGGTATTGGAAACCACTTCACTGGCAGTGTTGTCCACAAAAATGCTATTACGTAAGTTTAAAACCTTGATTGTATTAAAAAACTCATCTTTGTTCGCCTTAACTCCTGCTTCTAAAAGCGCTTCCCAGTTTTTTAAGGGAATTCCACTATCATCAAAAACCATTGTTCTAGAATTGGATATTCCAACTACCCTTACGTTTAGTTTCAGGGTTTCTTTTAAGTACTTTTTTTGTTTTTGTATTTGATATAGAAACTTAGAGCCCACATTGCCCACGCCCATAACGAACAGGTTCAATTGCTTTACATTCTCTTCAAAAAATTCTTCGTGCAAGGCATTTAAGGCCTTTTTCACATCTTTTTCTTCAATAACGCATGAGATATTCCGTTCCGACGCCCCCTGTGCAATTACTCTAATATTTACATTATTTTTTCCTAACGTGCTGAACATTTTGCCACTTAGCCCTTGATGATTTTTCATATTGTCACCTACCAGTGCTACAATGGCCAATGAAGTCTCTGGAACTACCTTATTAATACGTCCTCTTTCTATTTGATATGCAAAAGCCTCGTTTACGGCTGCTACAGCAACGGCAACATCATCTACAGAAATACCAATACAAATAGAATGTTCCGAGGAGGCTTGTGTGATAAGCACCACACTTATGTTCGCCTGAGAAAGCACTTCAAAGAATTGTTTTGATATTCCTGGTATTCCAACCATTCCTGGACCTTCTAAGGATAAGAGCGCTATATTTCCTATATGGCTGATGCCACGCACCGTTTTTCCTTTCTCATTTTTAGATTTGGTAATCAAGGTGCCCTGCTCCTCGGGGCTAAACGTATTTTTGATACGGATAGCTATTCCCTTGGCTAAAACGGGTTGTATGGTTGGTGGGTATAGGACTTTGGCTCCAAAATGAGAGAGTTCCATAGCTTCTTCATAGGAGATATGTGCAATTGGCTTTGCCTGCTTTACCATTTTGGGATTAGCGGTATACATACCGCTAACATCGGTCCAAATCTCTAAGGCTTCCGCATCTAAAGCAGCTGCATAGAGTGCGGCCGTATAGTCAGAACCGCCTCTTCCTAAAGTAGTTGGGTCCCCGCTTTCAGATTTAGCTATAAATCCTGGGCAGATAACTACCTTATGTTTTGAAGTACTGAAATAGGCTACACAGTTGGTATTCGTTTTCTCTAAATTAACGATAGTTCTGCCATTAGCAATCCCTGTTACGATAAGCTCCCTACTATCTTTATGAGCACAGTCGATTCCTTGGCTTTTAAAATATTCACTTATAATATAGGAGGAGAGTAATTCACCATAGGATACAATTTTATCTGACAGCTTTTTGGTTATCTCGCCAATAAAAAAGGCACCCTCTAAAAGTGTTTCCAAGGTATTCAATTCCTTTTTTACATCACTTAATACTTTGCTTTGGTGCGTAACGGGAAGCAATACTTTGATTGCTTCTAAATGTCGGATTTCAATCTCTTTTAAAATCGTCTTATAAGAATCATCTTGTTTCTCAGCTCGGTTACCAGCAGTTATGAGTTCGTCCGTAACGCCACCAAATGCGGAGACAACAATGATGATTTTATCAGTATAGGTATTGATAATGTTTTTTATCTTATCAATGTTTTCCGGAGTGGCAACGGATGTACCACCAAACTTTAATACTTGCATATTGATTAATTATCAATTTTTTGTTAGGGATGATTATGTAGGGGTCTGAGATGGAAGATACTATTTTTACCCCCTAGGGGTGCGCCATATAAAAGAATCGACACAAGCATTAGCTTGGCTGTAACGGACAATTATTAAGTGCGAATCAGTGCAAATCATGCGATAGGATAAAGGTCAAAAGTAGTACATTTGACTTGCTAATCAAATGATTCTACAAATTTTTAGCGAATCGTTATTTTTACTAAAATAAAACTACAGAATGAAGCTTTTTAGTGCGGAACAAATATATGCTGCTGACAAATTTACAATAGCAAAACAAAAGATTACAAGTGATGAGCTGATGGAAAGAGCTGCTGTTCAAATTTTTAATTGGATGCACCTGCGCATGCAAGGCGCTCCGGTAAAAATTCATCTGTTCTGTGGTATTGGTAATAACGGGGGGGATGGTATAGCTTTGGCAAGGCATCTTCAAGAACATGGGTACAACATTGCTGTTCATGTAGTTAATTACAGTGAAAAGCGATCAAAGGACTTTTTAATCAATTTGGATAGACTTAAGGATAGAAAGATTTGGCCAAACTTTATTGCTGCCGATTCTGAATTCCCTGAGATTGGAGTGGATGATATTATCGTAGATGCGATTTTTGGAATAGGATTAAATAGGCCGCCTGACGCTTGGGTAGTTAAACTGATAACCCATCTTCATGCTTCAAAAGCCTTTATACTTTCGGTAGATATTCCTTCAGGCCTTTATTCGGATAGGGCTCCCGAACAAAAGGACGCTGTAGTAAAGGCAAATTTTGTTCTGAGTTTTCAAACTCCAAAATTGGTGTTTTTCCTTCCAGAAACAGGAATTTACATTGACCAATGGGAAGTTTTGGATATTGGGTTGGATAGAGAATTTTTAACCAAGGAAAAAACTGCGTTTGAGCTAATAGGCAAAAATGAAGTGCTTCCCATGTATATTCCTCGGTCTAAATTTTCGCACAAAGGCACACATGGTCATTCACTCTTGATTGGCGGTAGCTATGGTAAAATTGGAGCAGTAAAATTGGCGAGCATAGCTGCGTTAAAAATTGGTAGTGGTTTGGTAACTTCATATGTGCCAACGTGTGGGTATAGTGTTTTACAAACATCATTGCCAGAAGCTATGGTGTTGACCGGTGGAGATACCTCAATTACTAAAATTGATTTTGACATTACGGCCAATGCCATAGGGATTGGAATGGGCATGGGTACGGAGCAAGAAACTAAAAAGGCGTTTTCAGACTTTTTAAAAACCAATAAAGTACCCTTAGTCATTGATGCTGATGGGCTTAATATGCTAGCCTCTAAAAAAGCACTATGCGAATTGCTGCCCAAACAAACGGTTCTTACCCCGCATCCTAAGGAATTAGAAAGACTTGTTGGAACATGGAAGGATGATTTTGATAAGCTTGAAAAAACAAAGGCGTTTTCTAAGAAATATGATTGTATCGTTATTATAAAAGGAGCACACACGATAACCGTATATCATGATGAGGGATTTGTGAATACCACAGGAAATCCTGGGATGGCAACTGCTGGGTGTGGGGATGTGCTTTCCGGAATCGTTACGGGTTTAATTGCACAAGGATATGAGTCTTTACAGGCAGCGATTTTTGGAGTTTATCTGCATGGGAAATCGGCTGATTTATTAATTGAATCTACAGGATATCAATCCTTGATTGCTTCAGATGTAGTCAATGGATTAGGAACTGCCTATCTAGATCTTTTTGTAGTACCGGAAGTAACACAGCAAACCCAAGAGGAGGTTAAAGAATAAATAAAAAGGTGCTACTTAATTAGGCTATTGTATTCGCACGCAACGCGCTATTATTTTCCTTTAAGTCTTGATTTTATCCACTTAAGGGCATTGTCATATTCAATAAAGAACTTCATTGGCTTTTTATAGAACAGCTTTTCGATCTTAAAATTATGCATGTCAATTTCCTTGACCGATACAATAGCAAAAGCCTTTAAATTGTCTAACTCTTTAAGATAGTTATAAATTGTAGGGTCTACGGCATAGGAGTTTTTTCGTAAACTTATAAAGCCAAAGTTCTTATCCCTAAAATGTATTTCGGATATGCCAATAATTTGATAAGCACGTTCCAGTGTTAGGGTAGCTCCTTCGTCGAAGATAGAAACCATATAGTTTTCGTAAACCTGTACTTTTCCAATTTCTAATTGGTATTCCCTAACGATTACTTTTTTCTTGGTTGATCCCACGCTCATTTTCTGTGTATTATAGTGTCTGATGCGAATGTAGATGTATACGATTGGTGAAAATAAAATATTAGATTAAAGACCCAAATATCGTTCGTACTGCGTATGGCTATAAAACCTTGTATTTTAATTCTTACTTGTCCTACAAATTATAGTAATAAAAAAGAGCCCTTTTGAGGGCTCTTTTGCATTTTATACTTAATAATGGTATACCCATTATGTCTTTGAAGATTTCTCTGCTTTTTTAATTGTAATAGTTAGCTCCTCATTTTCTTTATCTAAATCCATAAAGATACTATCCCCTTCTTCGAGTTTCGAGTTTACTATCTCTTCAGCGAGTGCATCCTCAATATACTTCTGTATAGCTCTTTTAAGTGGTCTAGCTCCATACTGCTTATCAAAACCTTTATCCGATATGTAATCCTTTGCTTCTTCAGTGAGGTTTAAGTTATACCCTATGTCTTTGACCCTGTTAAAGAGTTTGGCAAGTTCAATATCAATAATCTGATGAATATGCTCTCTTTCTAAGGCATTAAATACGATTACGTCATCTATTCTATTCAAGAATTCAGGAGCGAATGCCTTTTTCAATGCATTTTCTATCACACCTTTTTGATAAGAACTTTCTTGGTCTTTTTTTGCTGATGTACCAAAACCAACTCCTTGCCCAAAATCTTTTAACTGTCTTGCCCCAATATTTGAGGTCATTATAATAATGGTATTCCTAAAGTCAATTTTTCTTCCCAAACTATCGGTAAGATAGCCATCGTCCAATACCTGTAATAGCATATTAAAGACATCAGGATGTGCCTTTTCTACCTCATCTAAAAGAATTACCGAGTAAGGTTTTCTGCGCACTTTCTCTGTAAGTTGGCCACCTTCCTCGTATCCCACGTATCCTGGAGGTGCTCCTACTAATCTGGAAATAGCAAATTTTTCCATGTACTCGCTCATATCGATTCGAATGAGCGCATCTTCGGAATCAAAAAGCTCCTTGGCCATTACTTTGGCCAATTGTGTTTTTCCAACGCCAGTCTGTCCTAAGAAAATGAAGGAACCGATAGGTTTGTTCGGGTCTTTTAGTCCCGCTCTATTTCTTTGTATCGCCTTAGATACTTTAGCCACAGCTTCATCTTGCCCAATTACATTGGCTTTGATAAGGTTTGGAAGTTCCGCAAGTTTATTGCTCTCCGTTTGTGCGATTCTATTGACTGGAATTCCACTCATCATAGAAACTACATCTGCCACATTATCCTCAGATACGGTTTCCTTGTTCAGTTTACTATCATCTTCCCAGCGTTCTTGGGCGATTGCCAATTCTTTTTCAAGACTTTTTTCGTCATCCCTTAACTTGGCTGCCTCTTCGTATTTCTGTTTTTTAACTACAGAGTTTTTAAGCTCTCTTACGTCCTCTAGTTTCTTTTCTAGTTCTAGTATTTGTTTTGGTACATCCATATTAACGATATGTACCCTTGAACCTGCTTCATCCAAGGCATCGATGGCCTTATCCGGAAGAAACCTGTCCGTCATGTAGCGGCTCGTGAGTTTTACACAAGCTTCGATAGCTGCATCTGTATAGCTTACGTTATGATGTTCTTCGTATTTTCCCTTTATGTTATGAAGTATTTCTATGGTCTCTTCTATGGTTGTTGGTTCCACAATTACTTTTTGAAAACGTCGCTCCAAGGCACCATCTTTCTCAATATATTGTCTGTATTCATCCAAGGTGGTAGCTCCAATACATTGTATCTCTCCACGGGCCAATGCTGGTTTAAACATGTTAGAAGCATCAAGACTTCCTGTGGCTCCGCCAGCGCCAACGATGGTGTGTATTTCGTCAATAAAAAGAATAACATCGTCATTCTTTTCCAATTCGTTCATTACGGCTTTCATCCGCTCTTCGAACTGCCCTCTATACTTTGTTCCTGCAACTAATGAGGCCAAGTCTAATGTTACTACTCTTTTGTTGTAAAGAATACGGGACACTTTTTTGTCGATAATACGCAATGCAAGGCCCTCCGCAATGGCACTTTTACCTACTCCTGGTTCTCCAATAAGTAATGGATTGTTCTTTTTTCTTCTACTTAAGATTTGTGAAACCCTTTCGATTTCCTTTTCTCTTCCAACTACAGGGTCTAGTTTATTCTCCTCGGCCATTTGAGTTAGGTCGCGTCCAAAATTATCTAAAACAGGTGTTTTTGATTTTTTTGCGCCTTTTTGTCCTGAGTTTGTGCCAAAGGTATTTTCTTTATCTTCTTGGGCTTCCCCCGATTCGCTTGAAAAGGATTCCGCCGTAGGACCGTCTACCATATCGTCGTCGCTGGTCAGCATAAATTTGAATTGTTCTTTTACCCCATCATAATCCACCTGCAGTTTATGCAGTAGTTTTGTTGTAGGGTCATTCTCGTTTCGTAATATGCAGAGAAGAAGGTGTGCCGTATTAATTGAAGAGCTTTGAAAAAGCTTAGCCTCCAAAAAAGTGGTTTTAAGCGCACGTTCTGCCTGCCTCGTAAGGTGTAGGTTTTTTTTGTCTTTTTGTACTCCACTAGCATTTGGGTTAGAAGGACTAAGTATCTCTACCTTTCTGCGCAAATGGTCCAAATCTACATCCAAGGCATCTAGAATGCTTATAGCCTTTCCGTTACCATCACGAAGAAGACCTAGCATAAGATGCTCGGTTCCAATGAAATCATGGCCAAGTCGTAACGCTTCCTCTTTGCTGTAGGCAATTACATCCTTTACCCTTGGTGAAAAATTATCATCCATAAAATATATTATCAGCTATAAAATTAATAAATCTCAGGCAATCCTGAGCAAATACTGTTCCTATAATCGTTAAAGTTGTTGTAAATGACCAAAATCTACGCTTTTTGAATGAAAACGCCTATAGCTTGGTACAATATGTTATTCTTTTTTAGTGTTGATAAATTATTAAATAAATTCTTGTGCATGTTCTTTGAAAGGCTTGATTTTGCGTATATTGCCATGCTTTTTTACTAATTAAACACAACAAGAATTTCAAATGGCGGACGGAGAAAAATTGATTCCTATTAACATTGAAGATGAAATGAAATCTGCCTACATTGACTATTCAATGTCGGTCATAGTGTCACGAGCCCTACCAGATGTCAGGGACGGCTTAAAACCTGTACACAGGCGCGTACTATATGGAATGCACGATTTGGGCGTGCGGAGTAACAGCGCCCACAAGAAATCTGCTCGTATCGTTGGTGAGGTTTTGGGTAAATACCACCCTCATGGTGATACCTCTGTTTACGATGCCATGGTACGTATGGCGCAAGAATGGAGTTTGAGGTACATGTTGATAGATGGGCAAGGTAACTTTGGTTCTATTGATGGTGATAGTCCGGCAGCAATGCGTTATACCGAAGCCCGAATGCGAAAAATCGCCGATGACATGTTGGCGGATATAGATAAGGATACGGTAGATCATCAATTGAATTTTGATGATTCCCTTAAAGAACCCACCGTATTACCGGCAAGGATTCCAAATTTACTGATTAACGGTGCTTCGGGTATAGCTGTGGGAATGGCAACAAATATGCCTCCGCACAACCTTTCAGAGGTCGTAGATGGAACTATAGCGTATATTGAAAATAATGATATCGAAATCGATGAACTTATTACTCATATTAAAGCACCTGATTTTCCTACCGGAGGAATTATTTATGGATATGATGGGGTAAAAGAAGCTTTTCACACAGGTCGAGGGAGAGTAATGATGCGCGCCAAAGCTACTTTTGAAGAAGTTCAAGGAAGGGAATGTATTATCGTTGACGAAATTCCATATCAAGTGAATAAGGCCGATATGATCAAAAAAACGGCTGATCTTGTAAACGATAAAAAAATAGAGGGGATATCAACAATTAGAGACGAATCCGACCGAAACGGTATGCGAATCGTTTATATCCTAAAAAGGGATGCAATACCCAATATTGTTTTAAACACACTATATAAGTACACGGCGCTACAAACTTCTTTTAGTGTTAACAATATTGCTTTGGTAAAAGGGAGGCCCCGATTACTGAACGTAAAAGAGATGATTCACTACTTCGTGGAGCATCGACATGAGGTGGTTGTAAGACGCACAAAATTTGAGCTACAAAAAGCTGAAGACCGGGCTCATATACTGGAAGGTTTAATAATCGCTTCCGATAATATTGATGAGGTTATTGCTATCATACGAGCGTCTTCCAATGCGGACCAAGCTCGTGAGAATTTAATGGAGCGTTTTAAGCTTTCGGAAATTCAGGCAAAGGCAATTGTAGAAATGCGATTGCGTCAACTTACTGGTCTCGAGCAAGACAAACTTAGGACGGAGTACGACGAAATTATTTTGACTATAGCGGACTTAAAGGATATTCTTGAAAATAAGGAGCGTAGAATGCAGATTATTAAAGATGAGCTGCTCGAGGTAAAGGAAAAGTATGGTGATGAGCGACGTTCGGAAATTAATTTTGCCGGTGGGGACCTAAGCATGGAGGATATGATACCCAACGAACAAGTGGTTATCACAATATCTAGTGCCGGATACATTAAACGAACGCCGTTAACCGAATACAAAACACAAAATAGGGGAGGCGTTGGCCAGAAGGCATCTTCTACGCGTAACGAAGATTTCTTAGAACATCTATTTGTTGGTACCAACCACCAATACATGCTTTTCTTTACGCAAAAAGGAAAATGTTTCTGGATGCGTGTCTTTGAGATACCTGAGGGAAGTAGGACATCTAAAGGTAGGGCGATACAAAACCTAATCAATATCGAACAAGACGATATGGTAAAGGCTTTTATTTGTACGCAAGATTTAAAAGATGAAGAATACGTAAATAGTCATTTTGTTATCATGGCCACTAAAAAGGGAACCGTAAAGAAGACCTCTTTGGAGCAATATTCGAGACCTAGGCAAAATGGAATAAACGCTATTACCATTAAGGATGACGATGAATTATTAGAAGCAAAATTAACCACAGGAACCAGCCAGATTTTTCTTGGCTTGAAATCTGGAAAAGCGATCCGTTTCGAAGAAAGCAAGACTAGACCTATGGGAAGGAATGCTTCTGGTGTTCGGGGCATAACCTTAGCGAATGACAAAGACGAGGTCATAGGAATGGTTTCTGTTCATAATTTCGAAGATGAGCTTTTGGTAGTGTCCGAGAATGGATACGGAAAGCGTTCAAGCATAGAAGATTACCGAATTACAAATAGAGGAGGTAAGGGCGTTAAAACGATTAGCGTAACAGAGAAAACCGGAAATTTGGTAGCTATCAAGAACGTTACGGACTCGGATGATTTAATGATTATCAATAAATCGGGTATTGCTATCAGAATGAGTGTAGAAGATCTTCGAGTAATGGGAAGAGCTACCCAGGGGGTGAAACTCATTAATATAAAAGGGAATGATTCCATTGCGGCGGTAGCTAAGGTGATGAAGGATGATGATGAAATTGATGAGGCCGCTATAAACGATATGGAAGTAAAGCCTGAAGAAGATGGCACGGCAATTGATAATGAAGATACTGATGGTACCGAATCATAAATTTTAAACACTAATAAATAATTAATATAATACAAATGAAACGTAAGATTTTAATAGTAGCGGCCTTCTCCTTTGCAGTTGCGGGAGTGGCTCAAAAAAACGAGTTAAAAGCTGCCGAAAAGGCTTTAAAAGGAGGCGATATGGCTGCAGCTAAAACTGCTTTGGAGTCAGCAGAAGGTTCAATTTCAGGAGCTGATGAAAAACTACAAGCGCAATACCACTTTATAATGGGTCAGGTGTATAACGATATGGCCAAAAAGGGTGATGACAGTGCCTATGAACAGGCTGTGAGTTCGTTTAAAAAAGTTGTTGATATCGAAGCTGCAACTGGAAAATCAAAGTATACAGGCGACACCAACAAGTACATTGCAGGAATTACTGCAGATTTAGTAAATGGAGCTGTTTCAGATAATACAAATAAGGATTTTCAGAAGGCGGCCAATAAATTGTACATGAGCTATAAAATTAGCCCACAGGATACCGTTTACTTGTATTATGCGGCCAGTAGTGCTGTCAGTGGCGGTTTATTTGATGACGCGCTAAAATATTACCTAGAATTACAAGAAGTGGGTTATGACGGAAGCGCAGTAGTGTACAAAGCTAAAAACGTGGCAACTGGCGAAATGGAAGAAATGTCGAAATCTCAACGAGACCTGATGGTAAAGTCCGGTACGTATACCGATTCAATGGATGATAAAGTACCTTCCAAAAAGGGAGAAATCGTTAAAAACATTGCATTAATTTATTCTCAATTGGGTCAAGATGATAAGGCTTTGGGAGCTTATCAAGCTGCAAGAGAAAGCGATCCTGAAGATGTTAATCTTATTTTGAACGAGGCGAACCTTTACTTTAAGCAAGGAGATAAGGCCAAGTTTAAATCGCTAATGGCAGAAGCTATTGCCATTGCTCCAGATAATGCTGATCTTTATTACAATGTAGGCGTAATTAGTTCCGAGGAAGGCAATATTGAAGAGGCAAGAGAGAACTACAAAAAAGCGCTTGAAATTAACCCTGGGTATACAAATGCTTTTTTAAACCTTTCTACCACCTATGTTAATGAGGGTAACAGCTTTATAGATGAGATGAATTCTTTGGGTAATTCTCGTGCGGATATCGCTAAGTATGAAGAACTAAAAACAAAGAAGGACGATTTATTCCGATCAGGTGCTCAGATTTTAGAAGATGCCTTAAAAACGAATCCAGATAATCAAGGTATTTTATCTCAGTTGAAAAATATCTATGGAGCTATGGGTGATAATGACAATTACATGAGAGTGAAAAAACTATTAGGAGAGTAATAGTTTTTATACGATTTCATAAAAAAGGCTTCCATTGGAAGCCTTTTTTTATATAATTTTTTTGATTACCCTAAGTTTGTGGGTGTAGTTCCTTAGGTCATTGTTAAAAATACCGGTATGGTCCACTCTATCTATTCGTACAACGCCATTGACGTGAACAATGTAATTGTTTTCCATAATGATTCCAACATGATCAATAGTGCCATTGGAATTATCAAAGAAAGCCAAGTCTCCGGGTTCACTCTCTTCTACAAAACTTAGCGGGGTGCCTTGTGAAGATTGTTCTTCTGCACTTCGCAAGAGATAATGTCCGTTTATCTTATAAACCATTTGGGCGAAGCCGGAAGCGTCAATACCAAACGGGGTTTTTCCTCCCCAAAGTTCAGGAGCGTTTAAGTAGAGTAATGCTGTTTTGATTAAATTGTCTTTACCCTGTTGGGCATTCATCAAATTCCCTTCAAATTTTTTTTGATCTTCTGTTCTGTTAATTGAAGACCCTAACAGTATTGGTGTCAACATTGAATTTTCCTGTTCTACATAGGAAATCAAGTCTGCTGCGTAATACTTTAAACCATTATGGATGGCGGTATACTCTTCTTTTGTAATAAAATCTAGTTGTCTATTAAGAATCCAGCCTTCGCACTTATCAAAAGACACCCTTATTTTTGACCAATGTTTTCTGGACTCAAGCACCTTAAAATGCTCTCCAAAAAGTAATTGGGTGACCATTTCACTTGCCTCTTCAGTGGCGGCTCTAACAGGTACTATACTTAAAGGACAAATGCCGTATTGCATGGATTTTTCCGGTAATTATATTCTTTCTATTACGATAGCGGAAGCTCCACCGCCACCGTTACAAATTGCCGCTGCTCCTAATGTTGCATTTTTCTGCTCTAGTACATGTAAAAGAGTGACTATGATCCTAGCTCCAGAACATCCTAAAGGATGCCCCAAAGAAACCGCTCCACCGTTAACGTTCACATTTTTATCGTTTAGTCCAAGAAGTTTGATATTGGCAAGGCCAACAACAGAAAAAGCTTCGTTAAACTCTAGAAAATCTACTTGCTCTAATGTTTTTCCAGCCTTCTTTAAGGCTTTAGGTAGTGCCTTTGCCGGTGCCGTGGTAAACCACTCTGGTTCTTGGGCAGCATCTGCATACCCTGTTATTTTAGCCAAAGGTTTTATATTCAGTTCCTTGGCTTTCTCTAGACTCATTAATACAAGTGCTGCTGCACCGTCATTTATCGTTGATGCGTTCGCTGCCGTCACCGTGCCCTCTTTGGTAAAGGCCGCTCTTAATTTTGGAATTTTTTCTAAAACTACATTCTTGTATTCTTCGTCTTCTGTTACAACAATTGGTTCTCCTCTTCTTTGAGGAACACTAACAGGAACTATCTCATTTTTAAAATGTCCGTTCTCCCAAGCTGCTGCAGATCTCTGATAGGATTGTATGGCATAGTTATCTTGATCTTCTCTAGAAAATTGATATTTATCCGCACAGGCATCGGCGCAAACACCCATAGCTTGTTCGTTATACACATCTACTAGTCCATCTTTTTGCATTCCATCAATCATGGTAGCTGGCCCAAACTTGTTGCCATTTCGCATATGAACATAATGTGGAATTAAACTCATGTTTTCCATACCACCAGCCACAACAATGGAAGCATCCCCGAGAGCAATAGCCTGTGCCGCTTGCATTACCGTTTTCATTCCTGAAGCACATACTTTGTTGATGGTTGTACACGGAACGGTATCCGGTATACCCGCAAAGAGTGCAGCTTGTCTTGCCGGTGCCTGTCCGGTGCCTGCTTGAACGACATTTCCCATGAGCACCTCTTCTACCAACTTTGGGTCTAACCCTATTTTATCTAAAGCCCCGCTAATGGCTGCCGCCCCTAATCTTGGCGCAGGAACTGTAGATAAAGACCCCATAAAACTACCTATTGGTGTGCGTACCGCGGAAACAATAACAACCTCTATCATTTTTAAATACTTTTATATGTTGCGAAATTAGTAAATTCTTGGTCAACCCTAGGGTAATAGCAATGATTCCTCTTTATAAGCTTATAATTTTCTATTTTTGAATAATATAAATGAAACATAGGCCTCTTGGACAATCTATATAAAAAGCAATCTCACATATACAAGTTCCTCCTGTATATGGTATCCGTAGGTTTTATTGTTTTTTTCTTTCCAAAAGGAGGCAAGTTCAAGTATGAATTTCAAAAGGGAAAGCCTTGGCAATTTGAAAATTTATATGCGCCATTTGACTTTTCCATCCAAAAAACAGATGATGAACTTGCAAAGGAAAATCAACAGATTCGAGAGAATCAATCAACGTATTTTAGGTACGATGAGCAAGTAGTCCAAAATGTATATAGTGTATTCGATTCTAAGTTTAGCGCGCAATTGCAGGATAGTGATTTACGGAAAAACAAGCAAAAAGAACTTCGTTCCACAGCAATTGATATTCTTGATCTTATTTATAAAAATGGAATTCTTGAACCACTGGAAACCGCACCAAATGGAAATTCTGTTTTTCTTATCGTAAATAACGAGGCAAGAAAAGTATCCGCTTCTGATTTTTATCGGATTGGGGAGGTAGAAGAATCTATAAAAGCGGTACTCTCCGAACGGGGATTGTCATCCTACAACAAGGAATTTGAGGCCTTGTTTTTTGACTTGGTTACACCAAACGTTACACTAGATAAGGAACTTACAAAAAAAGCACTAGAGGACGCGCTTTCAAAAATATCCTACACGAGGGGAACTGTAGACGAAGGCAAACTTATTATCGCAAAAGGAGAAGTAGTAGAAGCTGATAATTTAAAGATATTGGAGTCCCTAAAATCGGAATATGAATCTGATCTATGGACGGATTCTAATTCGTACTATATCCTTGTGGGCTACACGGTTTTAGTGGCTCTTGTGCTTCTAATGTTATTTTTATTTCTAAAAAAATACAGAAATGAAGTATATGAAAACAACACCAAGGTAACCTTCATATTTTTCAATATACTGCTTTTGGTTTTCGTAACCACTTTGGTTATCAAATACAATGAGGCCTTAGTATTTGTAGTGCCGTTATGTATTCTTCCTTTGATTCTTAAAACTTTTTTTGATGCACGCTTGGGGCTTTTTGTTCATGTATTAACAGTGCTAATCCTTGGGTTTGTCGTCCCTAACAGTTTTGAGTATATTTTTCTACAGATTATAACAGGGATAGTAACTATTCTTACTGTTTCCGAACTATATAAAAGGGCCAATCTATTTGT
Organism: uncultured Maribacter sp.; assembly: GCA_965367705.1. Taxonomy (GTDB): domain Bacteria; phylum Bacteroidota; class Bacteroidia; order Flavobacteriales; family Flavobacteriaceae; genus Maribacter. The sequence goes on from CBDUKC010000013.1 coordinate 23,015, forward strand.
TTCCGTAGGTCAGATTACATTAATCTATATAGTGGCATATTTAGCCTTCCATACCATACATGAGGGAAATTTAAAAAATATTGAGTGGTTTACCCTAGGTCTGTTCTTGTTAAATGGAATGATAACCCTTTTTGTACAGCCACTAATTTATATTTATGAAAAGATTTTTGGTTTAGTTTCGGATGTTTCCCTACTTGAATTATCCGATACCAATTCCAAACTACTAAAAGAGCTTTCCAATAAAGCTCCCGGAACCTTCAACCACTCTTTACAGGTTGCGAATTTAGCAGAGGCCGCTGCCAACGGAATTGGAGCAAATGCTATGCTAGTTAGGGTAGGGGCATTGTATCACGATATAGGTAAAATGGATAACCCAACATATTTCACCGAAAATCAAATCACTAATGTAAACCCGCATGATGAAATAAGTCCAAAGGAAAGCGCACGGATCATCTTAGATCATGTTATCAAAGGGATAGAGCTTGCAAGAAAGAATAATATACCGGATAGGGTAGTAGACTTTATACGGTCACACCACGGCACTTCATTGGTCTATTACTTTTACAAAAGACAATTAGATTTGGAAGGTGAAGTAGATAAGAATGATTTTAGGTACGCCGGTCCACTGCCTTTTTCGAAAGAAACGGCCATACTTATGATGGCAGATTCTATAGAAGCTGCTTCCAAGAGTTTAAAGAATCCAACGTTTTTGATCCTAGATGAATTTGTAGAAAAAATTATTGCGGGTCAAATGAAATCTGATCAATTTGTAAATGCGGATATTACGTTTAAGGAAATAGAAACTATTAAAAAAATCTTTAAGCTTAAATTGACAAATATATATCATCTAAGGGTGGAGTATCCTGAGTAGCGAATTATGAGCGGCTCGTTTGAGGGCTTATGGTAGAAGCGTGCTGGGTTATTACAATTTGAATTGATTACACTTAGTACGAGTTCATAGGAACTATATTCTTCCAAGTCTGTACAGTGTTGATTATCAACTCAATTCGGACATGATTAAATAAACTTCATTTTGAAGGAAAAATTTTAGTGAAAAATATTTTAAAATAGTTGCTTTATAGTGTTGTAAAAATGTACATTTGCAACCGCTTTAGGGCGATGTTCATAATAACAAAAGGAGAGGTGCCTGAGTGGCCGAAAGGAACGGTTTGCTAAATCGTCGTACCCCAAA
>CBDUKC010000014.1:0-23474 GCA_965367705.1 uncultured Maribacter sp.
AATCCCAACAGGCACCACCTCCTTTGTTCGTTGTGTTTTCAATGCATACTAATGTGGACAAAGGACTATGGTAAAAATCTGGCGGATTGATTGCCGCAACTACTTGATCGGCTGTCATCATTCCCCTACTGCCATCAACTAACCTACAAGAGACACCGCTGTTAAAACTGACTCCACCACCTTCGTAATTAAAAACATGTGCATATTTATCACATATCAACTGTTCACCTGGCTGCGTATGCAATTTTATGGCAGTTTGGTTCGTCATAGTGCCACTTGGGAAAAACAATGCATCTTCCATCCCAAACATATTGGCCACCTTTTTTTCCAAAGCATTAACTGAAGGGTCCTCCTTAAAAACATCATCGCCAACTTCTGCATGCATCATGGCATCCAACATTCCGGGGGTCGGTTTTGTAACCGTATCACTAATTAGATTTATTTTCATTTATAAGGTAAAAATTCCATTGTTAAGTTTAAGTTTTCCAATCCATAAAAAAAGATATCAATGAAAACAATCCATACCTATTGGTGAACCATCGGGTAATACTGGTGCCGGAATTACCTTAAATTTATCAGGATGGGCGTAGAACGCTTTAATGCGTCTCGCCATTTCTTGGTTCATCACATTGCTGGATGCACCAAAGCTTGACACTAATTTACCTAACTGTTCATTTGCGATAGCATTTACCTGTGGATGTACGTCTTCACGAGCGGCAAGGTTCATGATATGAAACAATACCCTAAAATTAATATTCTGCTGCACGCCACTTATATAGTCATCATTATGGTTTTTATTCAAGGTATTTGAGACCACGGAATTCAATAGCTCTTGTAGTCCTAGATTATTGGCATCCAGGTATTTTTGCTGTATCAGCCTAGAAGCCCGTTCTGGATGCAACAAAAAACCCAATGTCATATCTGCCGCGGTTTCCGCAGCAGACAGCGCATCAAAAGACACCCCAGTTTTTCCATTGATTGATTCCCTTGTTCTACCATAACCAAAGGCCCTAGGTGGGAAAAGACTCAGTTTTTCCTTTGGAATAGCTATTTCTTCCGCATCCAAGGTTTGTAAAATAGCATCCAAAGCGTCTTTCTGTGTTTTTCTATCAACAGTGGTCACTACATTCTGACCGTCCCCTTTAACTGCGTAATTATACTCCAAACCACCAATGATCTTAGCTACTCCTTCCGTTTGATATCTGTGAAAGAAATACAGTGGCACAAATACATCTTCTAAAACCGAGTTTGGTTCATTAGTTCTAATATTATCAATGGAAAAATTATGAATAGCTGTTTTACGAACCTTCATCATTTCTTCCAGTTCTTTACTTACATCGGTACCATTGTCCCACAAATGTGCAAGCACATGTGCGCTTCCTTGTGGCCTTGCGTCTTGGTCCGTAATGTAGCGCAGCCCTTTATCTTGGGCAGACTTCAAAATTTTATTCAATTCCTCCCTTTCATTCGAGCCATTTTCAAAATCAGCATACGAATAAGCTACCGTAACCTTATCCCAATCGCCTATTCCGGTTGCATAAGCATTCGAAAAGTCTATTGCTCCTCTTTTAACAGAAAACTGAGGATGTGGGTAATCCATAACCGATGCCCTATTATTGGTACTCGCAGCATAATTATGTGCAAAACCAATAGTATGGCCTATTTCGTGAGCAGAAAGCTGTCGTATCCTTGCAATGGCCATATCCAACATAGGTTGATTATTATCATCCCTGTCAGCAAAAGGCTTATCCATAAGCGCTTGTGCAATTAAAAAATCCTGTCGAATACGTAGGCTTCCCAAACTCACATGTCCCTTTATAATTTCCCCAGTTCTGGGGTCTGTAATGCTGCTACCGTAGCTCCATCCTCTAGTTGATCTATGCACCCATTGTATTACGTTGTAGCGAACATCCAAAGGATCCGCATCATCTGGAAGCATCTTTAACTGAAAAGCATCCTTGTAACCAATTGCCGCAAAAGCTTCGTCCCACCAGCGACCGCCCTCTAAAAGTGCAGTTCTTACAGGTTCTGGAGTACCGTTATCCAAATAGTAAACAATAGGTTCTACAGCTTCACTTACAGCTGCTGATGGATTCTTTTTCTCTAACCGGTGTCTTGTTATGAATCTTTTTAAAATAGGATCCTCTACCGGGGTTGCATAATCGTAATATGAAAATGGATAAGACCCACTTCTGGGGTCAAACACTCTTTTTTTATACCCATTATCCGGAAGCTCTATGAAAGAGGCGTGTTGCGCCACGGTTATCAAATCCGAATTTGGGGTTACAGCTCTAATATACCCACCTGACGCTTCTCCCTTAAACGTCATGGTCATATCAAACTCAACATTTTTAGGGAACGCCTTGGTCCGTTCGAGTGCAAATGCACTTTTGGAACGATCCATGCTGTAGGAGCCTTGTTTTGCACGTTTTAATCTTTTTGAGACGCCATGCGCATCTTGCATCAAAAAATCAGTGATATCAATAACATAGGTTCCACTTTTTTCTTCTTCAATTTTAAAACCTCCTAGAATCGATTTAGCAAAGGCCTGTTCTATCGATTTTTTCTCTAAGGCATTATCTGTTAATGCCCTAAACTTTAGGTTTGGTTGTACCAAGAGTAGTTTGTTTCCCGCCTTTTTAAAATGAACAACTTGTTCGTTGCCCAACTGCCCCCTATCCAAGCCTATATCGTTACTACCGATACCACTACTTAAAGAGTATACGTAAAGGAATTCGTGATCTAGCTTATCAACTTCCAAGAAAATTTTATCGTTCTTCTGATCGTAATAAAAATCAAAAAGCCCTTCATACTTCTTGTAATCGGATTTGTTTTCGGAGAATTGTGCTGTTGCTAATTGATAGGTAAAAAAACCTAATACTAACAGGATATAGTTTTTCATTTCAAAGTGATTTAGCTTCTAAAATTATATAAAATAAAGGAAATACCCTTTTTTTAAATACAATTAGATAATAAAATAAGACCTGAGCGATCCCCATTGCCCAAAAGAACATTATTTTTACCTATTAAAAGTAAACGGAATGATAATTACGACAGACCATTACAAAGGTCTTTTAGATCGCCTTGGTGCGTTAAGGAGGTATCTTTGACATTGATGCCAAACTTATTGAAATAGAGAACGAACAGGAGAAGACCTTAGCTCCTGACTTTTGGGATAATCCACAAGAGGCACAGGCCCATATGAAATTCATCCAATCCAAGAAACAATGGGTAGATGATTATAATGATGCACGTGTGCTAGTGAATGACTTGGAGGTATTAATAGAGTTCTTCCAAGAAGGAGACGTTTCCGAAGCCGAAGTTGAAAAACAGTACGAAAAAGCACTAAGTGTAATGGAAAAAATGGAGTTCAAGAACATGCTTTCCGAAGAAGGTGATGAACTTCCTGCTGTACTTCAAATAACCGCTGGTGCCGGTGGCACAGAAAGTTGTGATTGGGCTGCTATGCTCATGCGCATGTACATGATGTGGGCGGAGAAAAACGGTTACAAGGTAAAAGAACTTAATTACCAAGAAGGAGATGTTGCCGGTATTAAAACCGTAACCTTAGAAATTGACGGAGCATTTGCGTTTGGCTGGCTTAAAGGAGAAAATGGCGTGCATAGACTGGTGCGTATTTCACCTTTTGATAGTAATGCAAAACGGCATACTTCTTTTGTATCCGTCTACGTATATCCGTTGGTGGACGATAGCATAGAGGTTGATGTAAATCCTGCCGATATCACAATAACCACTGCAAGGTCCAGTGGTGCCGGTGGACAAAATGTAAATAAAGTAGAAACAAAAGTACAGTTGGTACACCACCCCAGTGGCATACAGATTTCATGTTCGGACTCCCGGAGTCAACATGATAATAGAGCCACGGCCATGAAGATGTTAAAATCGCAATTATATGAAATTGAACTGCGAAAAAAAATGGAAGCACGTCAGGAAATAGAATCTTCCAAAATGAAAATAGAATGGGGTTCTCAAATCCGTAATTATGTAATGCATCCTTATAAGCTTGTAAAAGATGTGAGAACCGCTGAGGAAACAGGCAATGTAGATGCCGTTATGGATGGAGATATAGACCAGTTTTTAAAAGCATTTTTAATGATGATGGGGCAGAGAGACGAAGAATAAGGCCCCTCACTCCTAGCGAGAATTCCTTGAAGTAATGATTATGACACATACACCGTTTCTTACCCTAGAAAATGATCCCATAATAACCTAACTAGTAATGATTAAAATATATCACAATCCCCGATGCAGAAAGTCTAGAGAGGGCTTAGCGCTTCTTGAAAAATCTGGCAAGGAATTTGAAGTAGTAAAATATTTGGAAGATATTCCAACCAAAGAAGAGCTGCGAGCAATAGTTTCAAGCTTGGGTATTTCCACCGAACATCTGATACGAAAAAATGAAGCGGTATGGAAGGAAAAATTCAGAGGAAAATTACTAACGGACGAGCAAGTTCTGGATGCAATGCTTGCGTATCCGAAACTCATCGAAAGACCTATAGTACTTCGTAATGGAAAGGCCGTAATAGGAAGACCTTTGGAAAATATTACCACCTTGCTGAACTAAGCAAACGTGGTAAACGAGCACAACTATTCACATGTTAACATAAAATTAACACTCACTGCTTGAACAAAAATATAATTTTACAGTATGAACTCAAGAAACAGTATTAGCTTTTTTAAAGGAATTTTAATGTTTCTCCTTCTTACGTTAGGAACAGAATGTTATGCCCAATATAACCAAGGTATGGGTGGCATGGGAAACAATAGTATGGGAAGACAGCGTAGCGCTATTCCTAGAACACAACATGCTCCGGATAAACCAGAACCACAAACAGCTGAACAAATTGTTGATCAACAAATGCCCGCTATTACAGAAGCACTTTTGCTAAACGATTTTGAAACGGCCGTTGTTAGCACTTTACTTAAAAACTATGTACAAGAAAGGATTGAGGCGCAAATTTTAAAACTTCCTCCTGAAAAAATGAGTGAGGTATTTAAAGATATTGCAGACCGCCAAGACGAAGAATTAAAATTAAGTTTGCCATCGGAAAAATATGAAGCTTTTTTAGAAATGCAGAAAGAAGGTCTCTCCAAGACTCTAAAAAAGCAAAAGAAGAAAAAGAAAAAGCAAAAGAAGAATAAAGAGTAAGCATCTTAAGCTCTTTCATCCATAACTTCCGTATTCGTAGCTAGCGCAACTAGCTAAAAACTACTACACTATTTTTTCTTTATGCTTTAAGTCAAAACCCAAGCTATTTAATCACTTGATCTAGACCTAGCATATTTAAAAAGATGTTTCTACCTAAATGATTTATAGTATTCGGATAGGGAAATTAATTAAGAGTAAGGGATGCTAAAATGCTGTAGCATTACATAAAGAAAATACTATCTTTGGCTGTATTAGTATACAGTAGTACGAGCGTGAAGTAAATCAAAGACAAGCGATAGTTGAAATAAGGAAGCCAAAATGGCTTCTTTTTTTATGCTTCTCTTTTGGCTTTTTTAGCCTCTCGCTTTTCCTTTAAAAGCTCAATAATGTTACCTCCCAACCAGTAAGGTACAATGAACACCAATAAAAATATCATCAACCAAAAACCTATTGTTAAAATGGTTAAGAAAGCTAAAAATCCTAAATATTGGTCAAATTCAAACATAGTTTCATACTTATCTACAACAAAGATACCATAATCGTATTATTTTCTGCAAACTATAATTAAAATTAATTCAAGATTTTACCCTAAAAATCCCGAAATATATTTTGAAGCTTTATTTTTAGCTAAAGGAGTATGCCTTAAATTTGTTATTCTAGGTCAATACGTCTGAAGATTCATTTAAATAACATTAAACAATAGTAAAAAAAAACTATCATATGGAATATAGAATAGAAAAGGACACTATGGGAAAAGTAAAAGTTCCCAGCGATAAATATTGGGGCGCACAGACCGAGCGCTCGAGGAACAACTTTAAGATTGGCCCATCGGGTTCCATGCCTTTGGATATTGTTTATGGCTTTGCATATCTAAAAAAAGCAGCAGCGTACACGAATTGTGAGCTAGGGGTGCTATCAGAAGAAAAAAGAGATTTGATTGGGCAAGTCTGCGATGAAATTTTAGCAGGAAAGCATGATGACCAATTCCCACTGGTTATTTGGCAGACAGGGTCCGGTACTCAAAGTAATATGAACGTAAACGAGGTAGTTGCAAATCGCGCTCATGAAATTGCAGGACACAAAATAGGTGAAGGCGAAAAAACAATACAGCCAAACGATGACGTTAACAAATCACAATCCTCCAACGACACCTTCCCAACGGGAATGCATATTGCAGCTTACAAGAAACTTATTGATGTTACCATTCCAGGAATTACCCAGTTAAGGGATACCTTGCATAGCAAAGCACAAGAATTTAATACGGTGGTTAAGATAGGACGCACCCATTTAATGGACGCCACTCCCCTAACCTTAGGTCAGGAATTTTCAGGATATGTTTCCCAATTAGACCATGGGCTAAAAGCATTAAACAATACACTACCACATTTACAGGAACTTGCACTTGGTGGTACGGCAGTTGGTACGGGCATGAATACACCTAAAGGTTATGATGTGCTAGTTGCGAAATATATTGCTGATTTTTCTGGCCTCCCCTTTATAACGGCTGAAAATAAGTTTGAAGCATTGGCCGCACACGACGCTATAGTAGAAAGTCATGGCGCACTTAAACAATTGGCGGTATCCTTAAATAAAATTGCTAATGATATTCGTATGATGGCTTCGGGACCACGTTCTGGTATTGGAGAGATTATTATCCCAGCGAACGAACCCGGAAGTTCCATTATGCCTGGGAAGGTTAATCCAACCCAGTGCGAAGCGTTAACGATGGTATGTGCTCAAGTTATGGGTAATGATGTTGCAGTAACCATAGGTGGAACACAGGGCCATTACGAGCTTAATGTGTTTAAGCCAATGATGGCGGCGAACATCTTGCAGTCCGCCCAATTACTTGGGGATGCTTGTAAAAGCTTCGATATTAACTGTGCCACAGGTATAGCTCCAAACCATCAGGTAATTAAGCAATTACTGAATAATTCTTTAATGCTGGTAACTGCGTTGAATACTAAAATTGGGTATTATAAAGCTGCCGAAATCGCAAATACAGCACATGAAAACGGTACTACACTTAAGGAGGAAGCTATTAATTTAGGATATGTAACCGCGGAAGACTATGATGAATGGGTTAAACCGGAACAAATGGTAGGAAGTCTAGAATAACAACAGTTTTTGTAACAAAAACGGCTAAAATCAAAAAGGGAGATTCCAGTTGGAACCTCCCTTTTTTTATTGATATGGATAGTGTTTCCTATTTTAATGTAAACTGTGAGGTTCCCAATAGTTTTAAGTTATCGTCATAAACGTTAACCATGTACTGTCCTTTTTGAAAATCTCCAGCTGGTTTGTTCAAGTAGTCACAAATATCTAAAGATTTATTTTCAAAATAAAAGCTTGTGCTTTTGCTATAGGTTATAGAGGCACCATTATCATTTGTCTTAGACATACTTTCTCCAACTACATTTCCTTGTGGATCTAAAGCCTCTAAGTAAAATTCACGGTCACCGGCTTCTGCAATAACATTATCCGCTACGGTAAAACAAATTTTAAATTTATCAGTAGATCTAGCTCTTGTTGTAGATGACAACTTTCCACTATTACGTTCCCTAACGGCATCTACGTTTATTTTAGAAAGATTCAACGCAGATCCTCTTTCCACAGCCTGTGCCAAGCTCGTATTCTGAACTACTAGAGAATCATTAAAAACAGTTTGCTTTTCCAATTCTACATATGTGCTATCCCTTTGCATAGCAATCATCGTGTTAGATCTTGTCAAAGAATCTACTTGCTTTAAAAGTTTTTCTCTTTCTGCCTTTAACACTCCTACCTGTCTTCTATATCTACTTAAAGATGAAATATCAGCTTTCATAGTCTTAACAGAATCGATATATCTTGCAATATTATCTCTTGCAGAAACTAATTCTTCGTTAGTTGCATTGCTTTCTAAAATAGCCTTATCGTATTCAGATTTTAAGCTATTCAAATCTTCAACAACTAATTCTTTTTCAGAGGTAAGGTCTTTTTCGGTTTTTTTCTTGTCCTGATAAAGACTTACAGTGTAAATTATAGTACCTAAAAGCACCACACCTAGTAATGCCGCTAATACCTTTAACCCATTGTTATTTTTTGTTTCAGTCATAATGAACTATTAAATTGTTTTTTTTGGTTTTGATAAAATTATTGTTTCTATCCTTCTATATACGGATGGAATCTATTTTTAGATTTTTTACTCTAAAATAATTGGACCCTCTTAGCCTTTTTTTCGTTCAAAGGGCTAACTTTATAGACGAATTACCGTTATTTGGAAAAATGCAGTTAAAAATAATTCCGTTCGAATCTAAACATGCAGTAGATTTTAAAACCTTAAATCTCGCTTGGTTAGAGCAGTACTTTTATGTAGAAGAAAAGGACAAAATTCTTTTAAGTGATTGTGAACAAGCTATTGTAGGTAAAGGTGGTTATATTTTTATGGCAGAATACAACGACATTATCGTTGGTTGCTTTTCATTATTACCTTATAAAGACAAGAATTTTGAATTAGGTAAAATGGCCGTAGATGCCAGTTATCATGGATTACAATTCGGCCAACAATTGTTGTCCTTTGCTATTGAATTTGCCAAAGAGCAGCACTGGGAGATAATTACCTTGTACTCTAGCACCAAGCTTCCTACTGCTTTGCACATCTATCGAAAATATGGATTTATAGATGTGGAATTAGAAAAAGACATACCTTACGCTCGTAGCGATGTGAAAATGGAGTTATCTTTAACTTGACGAAAAATTAGATGAACGAATATTTGGATGGGCTGTACATTGCTCAGCGTACTTATAACATATTATTTAAACACACTACAATGAAAACACTAGTCTACGCGCTTATAGGATGCATACTCCTTGCTGGATGTAAAGATCAGCAGAATAAAAAAAACTTACAAGATTCTGAAATTGACTTAGCCTCTGAAGTACCACCTACTAAAGAAAACAAGTCTCAAACCTCAGCTATAAAAATAACTCCTATTGAACACGCAACTACTGTACTGGAATGGAATAGCATAACGCTATACATTGATCCTGTTGGAGGAGCATCAGCATTCGAAGGACAAAAACAACCCGATTTAATACTCATTACTGATATTCATGGAGACCATTTTAGCTTGGAAACACTTGAAGCTTTGGATACGTCCAAAGCAAAAATCGTTGTTCCGCAAGCCGTAGCCGATAAGATTCCAGAACGTTTTACCCCACAATTAGATGTATTGGACAATGGAGATTCTAAAGAACGTTTTGGAATAACCATAGAAGCGATACCTATGTATAACCTACGGGAAGAAGCTCTAAAATTTCATGAGAAAGGTAGAGGGAACGGATATGTACTGAATATGGGTGGTAACAGACTTTATTTCTCCGGGGATACAGAAGATATTCCTGAAATGCGGGCCTTAGCGAATATAGACAAGGCCTTTGTTTGTATGAACCTACCTTATACGATGACGCCTGAAAGCGCTGCAAGTGCAGTTCTAGAATTCAGCCCAAAACAAGTATATCCCTACCATTATAGAGGAAACCCTGATGTAAGCGATGTATCAAAATTCAAAGAATTGATAGAAAAAGGCAGTTCAGAGATAGAGGTTGTTCAACTGGACTGGTATCCTGGAGATGCGTTTTAAATCTGGTACCGTTATTTCATAATTAGGAAAGGCTAACCTGCGGAAACACCTTACCTAAATGTCAACTTTACAATTCTATCCCTACCTGCTGCATAGGCAATAGAATCGTTCTGAAAACGAAGTGTGAAAAAAGATTCGTCAGATAGTTGCGACCAGGTTGCACCTTTATCACTAGAATAAGAAATACCAGTAAAGCCTAGGGCTACAATTCCTTTTCCTCTCGTTCCCGGTACGAATTGAATACAGCTCCTATAATTAGGTAATGCGCCATCTGCCATAAGTTTCCAAGTCAAACCCCCATCTGTGGTTATGATTTTATTGGAGGTATTTTGCTCAGGACTAGTATAATCTCCGCCAATAGCTACGCCTAAATTTTCATCGTAAAAAGCAATAGAATAGATGCCTTCCGTAGGTTCTTTTGAACGTATCGGCGTTTGCTGTACTTCCCACGTGCGCCCCTTATCAGAAGAGAACAAAATTCGTTTTGTGGTCGCAATCCATGTTTTGTCACCAACGACTGAAATATTCGTGTTACTTGCCGCAAAAGCACCTTCCCCTTCAATTTCCTCTGGCAAATCGCTACAGGACAGTTTAGTCCAATTAGAACCACCGTCACGAGTGATTATGATACTTATACAACCATCCATAGTATCTCCAACTGCAATACCTTCCATATCGTTCCAAAAAGTCATCGCATCATAAAAAACAGCAGCAGTATTTTCTTTATACACAAGCTCCATGGCTCCTTGATCACCAGTCTTGTAAAGTAATGCCGGATTAGCAACGGAAAGCATAAAAAAATCAGTGGAGGTATGGGCTACAGCACGGAATTCCGGTAAAATACTATCATACTTTTGAACATTCGTTCTCAGTTTCCCTGTTCCTAAATCCACGGTGCCAAAAGTTCCTTTATTAGCAGCGAAAGCAAGACTATTGCCCATAATTTCTATGGCGCGTATGCTTAAGGAGTCTGAATAGAGTGGTTCTATTTCAACAGAGGTAAATAGATTTTGCTTTTCAGTATTGGAACAAGAAACTATTACTAAGAATATAAGGAAAAACGTGATGTAGCGCATGTGTATAAAGTTTCTCAAAAATAAAGGGAATCGTTACTAAAACAATACCTTTGCACACTTAATTTTTTAGAATGAAATTGCATAGGAACCTTGTATTTGCCGTAATTGATGCTTTGAATTTGATATTCAATGAGAAAGAATATGCCGACAAGGTGGTTCAAAAAGTATTGCGTTTTGATAAGCGCTGGGGCGCTAGGGACAGAGGTTTTATTGCCGAGACTACCTATGAAATGGTACGGTACAAGCGTCTCTACACAGAAATTGCAGATGTAAAGGAACCTTTTAGTAGACCTGATTTATTCCGTATGTGGGCCGTTTGGGCAGTACTTAAAGGGATTGCACTACCCGATTGGAAACAAATAGAACCCACCCCGGAACGTCGTATCAAAGGAAAGTTCGATGAGCTTTCCAAGATTAGAAAATACCGTGAAGCGGTGCCAGATTGGATAGATGAACTTTGTGAAAAATCGCTGGGTGACAAGTTATGGACAGCCGAAATAGCAAAACTCAATGAACCTGCTCAAGTTATCCTTAGAACCAATACCCTAAAGACAACCAGAGAAGAATTAAGGAAGGCCCTTTTAGATGAAGGTATTGTTACCGAAGCGATTAAAGGATATGATTCTGCACTAGTATTACCAGAAAGAGCTAATGTTTTTGTAACCGAATCGTTTAAAAAAGGATTCTTTGAGGTACAGGATGCCTCTTCTCAGTTAGTAGCTGCTATGTTAGATGTAAAACCAGGACAACGTGTGGTAGATACCTGTGCTGGAGCTGGTGGGAAATCCTTACACCTTGCCGCCTTAATGGAAAACAAAGGCCAGTTGATTGCGATGGATATCTATGGGAGTAAACTAAAAGAACTAAAAAGACGCGCCAGAAGAAATGGAGCGCACAATATAGAACCTAGGGAGATTGATTCTACCAAGGTTTTCAAAAAACTATACGGAAGTGCCGATAGGGTTCTTATAGATGCACCTTGTACCGGCTTAGGGGTTATTAGAAGAAATCCTGATACCAAATGGAAGCTGCAGCCGGAATTCCTAGAGAAGATTACCAAAATCCAACGTGAAATTTTGGGAAGCTATAGTAAAATATTAAAGCCGGGGGGTAAAATGGTGTACGCTACCTGCTCCATTCTTCCGCAGGAGAATAACGATCAGGTGAAATCATTTTTATCCAGTGAAGAAGGTGCAGACTTCACACTTATAAGTGAAAAGAAAATCTACGCTTCTAAAAGCGGATTTGATGGATTCTATATGGCCTTACTGGAAAAGAAATTGGTATAGTGTAAAGCAGTTAAAATCCAGATTTCAATTCTCGGTTCCTTGTCTTACCTAATCAAACAGGGCCGTTTGTTGCGGTGCAGCTTTCGTGGCTATTTTTGATTTCACTTTAGTAGCTCCAGTTTGCTTATCTCCCCAACGTTGCATGGACTGGATAACGGGTAGTAGTGATTTCCCTAAAGGTGTTACCGAATACTCAACACGTGGCGGAATTTCTGGAAAAGTTTTACGTTCCAACACCCCAGATTTCTCTAAAGACCGTAATTGCTTGCTCAACATTTGCCGGTTAATGCCTTCCACAACAGTAAGTAGCTTTGTAAATCGGTTAGCGCCTTTAGAGATTTTAAATAGAATGATGGGTTTCCATTTGCTATCCAATATCATCATACAAGTAGTAACTCCGCAGGTAGATGCAGGTGTCGTTGCTTTCACAGCCATATGTTGTTTTAGTTTCAAGTCGATTTTAGGAATGTAATTTTAAGACGACTAAAATAATGGAATACCTTTTACCATCATAACAATATTCACCTTACAATCATATAGTTTTAAATCAATATACAAAACACCCTAATTCAAAATTGAAGCGCAAAAGGTTGTACCTATGATTTTAAAACTAAAACAGATTTCAGGGAGGTATTTAACTGAAATACCTCCCTGAATTTTATAGAAAGAACTAAAACTAATTTCCTATTTTTTCAAGGTAGGATATTCCACACCTAACTGCTCCAGATAGGTATCATATTTAGTTTCGTCAAAATAGAATTTCTCTAATTCTGATCTAAATTGACCTTGTTTGTCTGCGTTTAAATAGATGGGCGGCATATCACTTTCCGAAATCATGGGAATGAATTTCGTTTCCTTGGTTTGTTCATTATTAAAATAATCCCAGGCCCCCGTCAATAGCTCTGGCTTTAAAAGGAAATCCAAAATCGTCATTGCTTCTGCCTTGGCTCCGGCCACCACCCCTTTATGCGCAATTGGTGTAGCCATAGAAATCGCATTACTCCAGTGATGTCCTTGTAACCCTGGGATATTAGAAGGAAAACGCATGGTTACCGTAGGTATTTTCCAAGAAATGTCACCAATATCATCTGAACCTCCACTAATCGGCTCAATTACCGGTAGTCCCAAAGGATCAAGTTTCGTACTCAATCCTTCTATTTTTTCTGAATTCACCTCGGTCTGTACAGCTTTAGCCAACGCTTGGTCCGCTTCAGACCATGTAGGTAAACCTACTTGCTTAATGTTCTCGTACATGGTCTCTGCAATTACCTTGTTGTAATGTCTAGGCCATGCAGCCCCAAGTATCTTGTGTTTTACGGTGGTACCCGTCATCATTGCGGCACCTTCAGCAATTTGATTTGCCTCATTGTACATCTCCATAATTCCATCATACTTGATATCCCTAAAATAAAACCATATCGCCGCTTTCGAGGGTACTACGTTGGGTTGGTCTCCCGCATCGGTAAAAATAGAATGAGAACGCCTTAATGGATGTAAATGCTCTCGTTTATAGTTCCATGCAATATTCATCAATTCTGCCGCGTCAAGGGCGCTCTTACCACGCCAAGGTGAGCCGGCAGAGTGCGCAGATTCGCCATCAAATGAATATTCAACTGAAATTAATCCCGTACCCCTAGTCGGACCATAAGAAACACTGAGGTTGTTACTAACATGGGTGAAGATGCACATGTCTATATCATCGAACAATCCGTCCCGCACATACCAAGCTTTGGCAGCGACAAGCTCTTCCGCAATACCGGGCCAAACAAGTAGGGTGCCGCCAATATTTTCGCGCTCCATCACTTCCTTAACGGCTAAAGCAGCAGAAATGTTCATGGGAATTCCTGCATTGTGCCCTTCACCGTGTCCCGGTGCGCCATCTACTATGGGTTTGTGGTAAGCCACGCCAGGATACTGGGAGGCTTTAGGTATACAATCCACATCACTACCCAAGGCTATAGTAGGACCTTCCCCATTGCTCCATGTTGCGAACCAAGCGGTAGGAATACCCGAAATTGAATTTTCAATTTCAAAACCATTTTCTTCTAATATTCCCGTTAGGTACTTAGAGGATTCTACCTCTTGAAATCCCAGTTCGGAAAAACTAAAAATTTTGTCGACCATAACTTGCGACTGCTTTTTATTGGCTTCAACAATAGTTGCAGCCTCTGTTTTTAGCTTCTCAATTTTCTTTTTGGATAGGTTTTTTTGCGAATAAGTACTTGTTACAGCACATAGAGCTAATGCGAATAAGATAATTTTTTGTTTCATGGTGGTTTGTTTACTTAAAGTCAAAAAGGTACAAAAATGTGTTGGGATTTTGAAGAATATCTAACTATTTGAATCATTTTAAATCAAATAAGAACCATTTACAGTTAAAGAGATGGATTGTTGATCATACTGTTTAGACCTATTACGTAGTATTTACGAAAATAGTTGTCCGTTGTTTATCTCAACACTACTAGGCAACAGGAAGTATAAATAGGCTTTTCAACAATAACTAGAAACAGAGGAATCCTTAATAATTTAGTCTTTTTTTAAGGAAGGTCCGCTATGTAAATCCCTAACTTTATGCTGTAAAACTAAGTCTATAATGATAAAAAAACACCTCCTATGTCTGTGTCTTACAGGTTTAGCGAGTTCGGCATTCCTGTTTGCACAAGAAGACCGCTACAGCTATAAAAATGGTGACCGAAACGGAATTGGTAAATGGTATATGGAGCGGGAGATTTCACATGTAATGGGCTACCAAGGAATGTCATGGCTAGAACGCGACGAGCGAGAAAAAGAGGAAAATACATCGACCCTGTTGGAAAATATGAATATTGCCAAAACGGATGATATCGCGGATATTGGCGCCGGCTCTGGCTACCATGTGTTTAAAATGGCGGATATGGCAAAAGAAGGAACGATTTATGCCGTTGACATCCAAGATGAAATGTTGGCCGCTATGCGGGATAAAAAACTAGCGGGTAAGATAACGAACGTTGCCCTAGTGAAAGGAAGTGAAAAAAGTGTAAATCTAGCACCCAATTCCGTTGATAAAGTCCTCATCGTTGATGTGTACCATGAAATGAATTTCCCCTATGAAATGATGGCCTCCGTAAAAGAAGCCATGCGCTCCGGTGGGAAGCTATACCTTATTGAATACCGAGGAGAAGACCCAACAGTTCCTATTAAAGAATTACATAAAATGACCGAGGCACAAGCTGTTAAAGAAATGAAAGCGATAGGCCTAGAACTGGAAGAAAATACAGATAACCTTCCATGGCAACACTGTA
This sequence comes from uncultured Maribacter sp., assembly GCA_965367705.1. GTDB lineage: Bacteria > Bacteroidota > Bacteroidia > Flavobacteriales > Flavobacteriaceae > Maribacter. The sequence goes on from CBDUKC010000014.1 coordinate 15,439, forward strand.
TGGTGTTTGTGAAGGAGTAGATAAATGTCATTCCGGTATTTTAAACCTTATCAACGGTAAATGAATTTTTCAATTAAGTACTTTTTAATCCTTTTCCTAATAAGCTCCTTCATGACTGCACAAACACTAGTAGATTTTAAAGAAAACCCAACAACTAATAATTGGGATATAGTAGATGACGCGGTCATGGGTGGCCGCTCCTCTGGTACCTTTTCACTATCCGAAGAAGGTTACGGACAGTTTTCTGGGAAAGTCTCCCTAGAAAACAACGGAGGGTTTTCCTCGGTAAAGTATGATATGAAGGCTGTTGCTGTAAAATCGAATAGCACGATACGTATACGCTTAAAAGGTGATGGAAATTCATATCAATTTCGTGTAAAAGACAAACGCCGCCACAGCTATAGCTACATTACTACATTTGACACTACAGGCGAATGGCAAACACTTGAATTCACCTTAGCGGACTTCTACCCCACCTTTCGCGGTAGAAAGGTAGACCTGCCCAACTTTGACGGTGATACCATAGAGGAACTGCGTTTTCTTATTGGCAACAAAAAACCGCAAAGGTTTAAATTACTAATAGAATTCATTTTGGTTACTACTTCGTAAACATACATAGCACTTTCTACACCCATAGCGTTATGGAACATAAGTTCTAGATTATGAATCTTTAATCATTACCAAAAACTTTACTAGCATGCAGATTTCTTAATTTTTAGGTTAAACAGAATCTAGTTCATCGCTACCTTGTATTTGAGCTTGAACTCATTTGCCTTCTTTCTACTTTCAAATGTTTTCTAAAAAATTTGTCAAAAACAATTCGCTCCAAATAATCGACAATTGGGTCGTTCCGTTTTTACATACCTCTTGTTTTATTGGAGATTTGACTTAACGTTAAACACATAAACATCAAATCACATGAAAACTATTGCACTTATTTTAGGATTAGCATTGAGCACATTAACAGGTAACGCACAGGACAGCGAAGGCGTAACGGTAACCGTAACCATCGAAAACGTATTATCAGAGGAAGGAAGAGTAATGGGAGCATTACATACGGAACAGACCTTTATGAAAGGCCCTGGCGTAGTCAACCAAGTAGTGGATGCCACTAAAGGCGAACTTACTCTTAGGTTTGAAAAGGTACAAAAGGGCACCTTTGCCTTGATGCTGCTACACGACAAAAACGAAAACAACAGAATGGATTTTGAAGCGAACGGAATGCCAAAAGAAAACTACGCTACGTCTGGTGAAACTACCTATGGCCCGCCAAGTTTCGCTGCATCTAAATTTGAAGTAGGTGAAGAAGACCTAGAATTCAGGATTCGTTTCTAAAAGAAGGTATTCATCAATCAAGTTAAAGCTCCTCTATTAGGGGCTTTTTTTATGTTTGAAAGGTTTCATTATAGCCAAGAATCCATACCAACCATGATACTTTACCATCATAACAAAATCGTATAATCATGACTGTTATCATAAGTTTAATTGATAGTTTTTGTATAACTTTGATGTGTAAAATACTGGCAATGACAATCACACAATTACAATATGTACTGGCGGTAGCAGAGTATCAAAACTTCACCTTGGCCGCTGAAAAAAGCTTCGTAACACAGCCTACCCTAAGTATGCAGGTGCAAAAACTTGAAGACGAATTAGATGTACTGATATTCGATCGAAGTAAAAAACCCATCTCCGTGACCAATGTGGGTAAAAAAATTGTAGCACAGGCAAAAGTAATCGTAAATGAAGCAGGGCGAATAAAGGATATTGTTGATCAAGATAAAGGATTTATAGGTGGAGATTTTACCTTGGGTATCATACCAACGGTAATGCCAACACTGTTACCGATGTTTTTGAAAACATTTATCACTAGATACCCTAAGGTAAACCTGATTATTAAGGAGCAGAGCACAGAAAGTTTAATAAAAAATATTCAGGATGGTCATTTGGATGCTGCAATTGCGGCAACCCCTCTAGAGATAGAATTTATAAAAGAGAGACCATTATACTATGAGCCCTTTGTGGGATATATTACTTCCGAACATCGCTTAAGCAGTATTAAGGAACTAACGGTAGAGGACTTGGACGTTTCCGATATTTTACTTTTACAAGATGGGCATTGTTTTAGAGACGGGGTTCTGAATTTGTGTAAAACGCCAAAAAAAATAGGAGAAGAACACTTTAAATTGCAAAGTGGAAGTTTTGAAACCTTGGTAAACCTTTCCAATGAGGGATTGGGCATGACCCTTCTACCCTATCTCAATAGTATGGAACTCAGTCCAGAAAACAAAAAAAATATTAAACACTTTAAAGAACCTTCGCCTGCGCGTGAGGTTAGTATCATATACCATAAAAATGAGCTAAAGATTCAAATAACGGATGCGCTAAGAGATGTTATCACCAGTATCGTAAAAGGCGCAATAACGTTTCAGGACGTGAAAATAATAAGCCCCTTGAGTAAATAAAAAAAAGCCACTTTGAAGTGGCTTTTTTTTATGCTTTTAAATACGTTAAACTGCTTTTTAATTCTGGCTTGTCCGTAATGAACTGATGTAACCAGAGTCTCAATTCTTCTATCTCTTCAGGTAATAAAAATTGAAGTGCTTTCTTTAGTTCCTTGCAAAATAATTTTACATCAAAACTAACTTTTTTAAGTACTGTCTTGCTGTACTCAAGCATAGAATTAGCTGTCATAGTACGTTTTTGATTAATTAGTTGTTACGTAAATTTAAACATTTAACCTTATAAAATATTGCAAGGGAAAAGTTAAATAAAATCTAGGAAGTGTTAAATTGCTCTTCCTACTAACTCCCTTAGTGTTCAAAGTAAACAATAGAATGAAAAAAATACTCTTAAGTTGTTTTGCTATTCTCTATTTATGCGGTTGTACTTCTAGTAAAAAGTTAATTTTAAAAACTGTAGACACAGTCTTAAACGATAGGCTTTACGATTCTCATTTTACCGGTGTGTTAATCATCGACGTTAATACAAAAGACACCCTATACAACAAGAACAGCCATAAATATTTTACTCCCGCAAGCAATACTAAAATTTTTACTTTATTCGCTGCATTAAATACCTTACCAGATAAGATTCCTGCATTACGGTACATTAAGCAAAACGATACTTTGTACGTGGAAGGTACTGGAGACCCCTCCTTTCTGCATCCCTATTTAAAGGATAGTACGGCTTTAAATTTCCTACAACAACAAAAGAACATTGCCTTGTACACTGGTAATTTTCAAGATTCAAAATTTGGACCTGGATGGTCCTGGGAGGATTATCAGTATTACTACTCCCCAGAACGCAGTGGTTTTCCAATATATGGGAATGTAGTTACGATTTCCAATGCACCGAAAACATCTGTATTACCGAAATATTTTAAGGATAGTGTGCTTCGGATTTCAAATAAGTCCAACCGTGAAGAACATCGCAACCTATTCTACGTTGGCGCCACGAGGACCGACACCTTGGAAATCCCATTTAAAACAGGAGACAGCACCCTAAAAAGTATCCTAGAAAAGGAATTGAATGGGCCTTTAACCTTTGTGAACGAAATGCCTCCTGGAATAAAACAAACTTTATATGGGATACAGGCAGATTCGCTCTATGTACGACTAATGCATGAAAGTGATAATTTTATTGCCGAGCAGTTGTTACTTCTTTCGGCCTCCGAGACCACGGATACCTTACATACGAACATAGCCATTACAAATACCCTGGATAATTTATTGCCAAACCTACCACAACAACCCAGATGGGTAGATGGATCCGGACTCTCCCGTTACAATCTGTTTACACCGCAATCCATGGTGCACGTCTTGGAACGTTTGTATCTGCAGCTCCCAAAAGAACGCCTTTTCAAAATTTTTCCGTCAGGAGGAGTTTCCGGAACATTGGACAACTGGTATGAAGGAAATGCAAGACCCTACATCTTTGCTAAATCCGGAAGTTTAGGAAACAACTATTGCCTAAGTGGATATCTTCTCACCGAATCTGGTAAGACGGTTGTCTTTAGTTTTATGAACAATCATTTTAAACATCCGTCTTCCGAGCTAAAGTTAAAAATGGAACAGATTTTTGAAAAAATTAGGGATACTTATTAAATCCTTTGCGGACTAATTGCAAATTTACCGTCTGAATAGGCACTTTTAATACCCAATTCGATTCCTAGGCTTTTTTTCTCCTATAGACCATTAGACAAGATTCGTACTTGCTTGCGCAGCCATGGCATCGCTTTTCATTTGGAATGAAAACTTATCCAACAACAAGCGTAGTTTAGGGGCAATATGAGTTCTACAAAAAGGCCGCTCCGGATCGGTATAATAATAGTCATGAAATTGACTATCAGAGGTTTTAAACGCACCGAATGGAAGTACTTGTGTAATAATCTTTTTGTCAAAATCGTACTGTAAATTTTTTACTAAAATCGATAGTTGACTCACATCTGCATCTGAAAATACATAGACAGCAGACCGGTACTTGTTTCGCATGGAATGTTGGGATGTGCTATTGTGGGTATGCAAATGGATGGAAATAATATCCTTAAGAGGTAACGTATCTTCCGAAAAGTGTACGATTACAGCCTCGGAAAAAGATTCATGTACTCCTGTAGATGCAATGAAACCTTGCTCTACTTTAAAAACACCTTTTAAAGATTGAAAAACAGCTTCGGTACACCAATGGCATCCACCGCCAAGTCCAATTTTTTGTAGTTGCTGCATGGCCAATTGGTCGTAATAAAGCTGCAATGATTACAAGAGAATTATCATTCAAAAATACCAGTCAATGCAGCATGTTGCAAGAGCATAACACTCTTGGCATCTTTTATTTCACCATTGAAAATCATATCCAATGCTTTTGTAAAGCTAAACTCTAAGACTTCGATATTCTCTGTTTCATCTAGAGCGCCACCGCCATTGGCTACCTTCATGTGGCTGTCATATGCTGCCATAAAAAGATATAGTTTCTGCGTCACCGAACCTGGGCACATAAAAGTAACCATCACTTGCTGCACCTCACTAATCTTATACCCTGTCTCCTCCAACGTTTCCTTTTTGATGCACTCCTCGGGCGATAGTCCATCTAAAAGTCCGGCGCATACTTCCACCATTATCCCGTCGTCATTACCGTTGACATAGGTCGGTATTCGAAATTGTCTAGTAAGTATTACGGTTTTTCTTTCACGATTATACAACAAAATGGCTGCACCATCGCCGCAATCGTAGGATTCTCTGTGTTGGGTTTCCCAGCTACCGTCTTCTCTTTGGTAATCAAAATTATAGTTATTTAAGGTGTACCAGTTATCGGACAACTCCTCCTTTTTGATATTCCTTATACGTTCGTTCTTCACAGGGTAAAGTTAAAAACTCCTGAGATATCTTTTCCCATTAATTAGTATCTTTCTCCTTTAAGACCAAAACCAACTTTAATATGAAATCCTTTATCGGCACTTGGCTCGTTCTGCTATTGACTCCGCTTACCCTTTTTTCACAGGATCTAGGAGAAAATTATATTTTGGAATGGAAGAAATTTTACCCGTCAAAAGCTTTGGATTCTGGAATTAGACCGTCTGTTTTTAACTATGAAGAACGTTCCGTAGCAACGATTGAATCATGGTTGGGCTTTAACGAAGAGCTACTTCATACATTAGCTGCAACGGATTCAGCTATTGACCCTATTGATGGGCGACTTTTACGTGTTCAGGTACAATCAGAAGTTGACAAATGGAAAACGCTCACGGAACATACAACATCACTACGACTATATTCTAGATTAATCTCAAAGGCAATTTCCACTATTTTTGAAGCGGATTATTTACTTAGCTCCGAGAAATCAATGTTGCTTTGTGACCGACTCAAAGCGATAACGAGCCTAGCAGAAGCAGCACAAGTAAATCTAGAGCAAGTATCAAAAAATGACTTAGAAAAGGGCTTAGAAGATTTAAACGAAACACAGCGTTATCTTCAAACGGATTTAGAGAACCAGCTCCAATCAAACGGAGTTTTAAAATCCTGTGACGGATTCAACCTCCATGCAACAAAAGCTCTACAAAGCATTGCAGACCTCAAAAATTTTTCTGAAGCTAGGCTTCAAAAAAACACACGTGAAACGGTTTCTATTCTTGGTACGCAAGAATACGACCGCAGGTTGAAACTTTATACCGATAGTGAACTTACTTCGACCAAGTTGGCAGAAATGGCGTTGATAGAAATCCAAACCGTAAAAACCCTGATGACAGATGTTTCCAGAGAATACCTTACCAAAGTTTACCCTAATCAACCACTTCCAAAGGGTAATTTGGGAAGTATCAATTTGGCCTTAGTGGATATGGAAAAAGATGCACCCGTAAATGCTACAGACTATCTTCAGTTCTGGCAACAGCTAGCAGCGTCGGCCATTACATTCATTCAAGCAAAGAACATCGCCACCTTACCAAAAAACAACACCTTACAGATACAAACCGCACCTGAAAGCGCTGGTGCTGCAGCGCGTATCGGCTGGGTTGCGAGTGCTCCTCCGTTTGACCCCAATCCAATGACTACGCTTAATTTACCTTCCATTCCAGAAACGCTACCAAAACAGGAACAAATCGATTTTTGGGCCTCATTCAACAAACCTTTTAATCGCATGATCGTAATTCATGAATTATATCCAGGGCATTACATGCAATTGAAAATCAGTAGGGAAACGCCACACCCTATTCGGATGATGTTTCCGTTCGGTATTTATATTGAAGGCTGGGCGACCTTTACAGAAAAAGTAGTCTTGGATGCCGGTTGGGAATCCGGTAATCATTTGACTTTGCTGGCCCACCTTCGTAAACGCTTAGAAAATGCAAATAGAGCATACACATCGGTTCAAGTTCATTGCAACGACTGGAATAAGGCGCAAGTGCTAAAATTCTCAACAGAAACTTCCTTGTTGGCACCCCAATTTGCCAAAAGTCTGTGGGGACGGATTACGAACTCGCCCATGCAGCTCACCTCCTACTTTTTGGGCGGAGCCCAGTTTACCGAACTATTAAAAAGTGAAAAAGAACGCCTAGGAAATCAATTTAACTTAAAATTATTTATGGATACGGTTATGAAAGCAGGACCAATTCCCATAGATGAATTCTATACTATATTTAAAAACATGAATCCTAATTAATCTATGGAAAGAATTGAATTACAACCTGGCTACTCGGTTTCTAGAGTAATCAAAGGAGGCTGGCATTTGGCAGGTGGCCATGGATCGATAGCCGAAGAAAAGGCATTAGAGGATATGCTGTATTTTGTTGACGCGGGTATCACCACATTTGATTGTGCAGATATTTATACCGGTGTGGAAGAACTAATAGGTAAATTCAGAAAAAAATACGAGGCTGAGTTCCGTGCTGGTGACTTGGCCCCAATTCAAATTCACACGAAATATGTTCCGGACTACAGTGCTTTGGCAAGCTTAACAAAGCAGCAAACTACCGCTATAATAGACCGATCCCTAAAGCGTTTGGGTGTGGAGCAATTGGATTTGGTACAATTTGCCTGGTGGGATTATCAATTCCCAAAATATATAGAAACCGCGGTACACCTATCCGAACTACAAAAAAGTGGTAAAATCAGATTTCTAGGGGTTACCAATTTTGACGCTCAACGTATTCAAGAAATGCTGGATGCCGGTGTTCAAATCGCCTCAAACCAAGTACAGTATTCGGTCCTTGACCAGCGGGTGGAGACCCAAATGACCGCCTTGGCAAAAGAGCACCATATACCTTACCTCTGCTATGGAACGGTTGCCGGAGGCTTTCTTAGTGACCGCTATTTGAATGCTCCTGACCCAATACCGCCTTACGAAAATCGCTCCCTTACCAAATATCGGTTGATTATTGATGAATTTGGCGGATATACCCTATTCCAAAAAGCATTACACACCATACGAGAAATTGCCAATACCTATGAGGTAGGAATTACAGAGGTTGCTTGTAAATATATTTTACAAAAACCTATGGTTGGTGCCGTAATTGTTGGTGCCCGGAACCGTAATCATTTGAAAAG
>CBDUKC010000015.1:0-23416 GCA_965367705.1 uncultured Maribacter sp.
ACCCTAGCTTTTGTCGCCGCTGTTAGCGTAAAAGCTGTAGTATCCCAAATACCATAGCCATCACGTTTTCCTAATTTTTGCCCGTTAAGGCTTAATGCTCCTTCCAGTACAAATAAGTACACCCCATTTCCCTTTTGGCGTATCGTATAAGTACCGCCTTTGTTGGCATCGAACTCGGCCAAATGAAACCAGGCATCTTGATGAATCCACACGCCTTGATCATCCTTGTTGGGAGATAGGATTTGATAAAAACTATTATCAGTACGGATGTCATCCATAGAAATCTGGTCGTAGCGCGGTGTTACGTCCTGTGTATTGGGAATCACCCAAATCTGTAGAAACTGCACTTCCTTGTCCTCATTTTTGTTGTATTCGCTGTGCGCAATTCCTGTACCGGCACTCATCACCTGAATATCCCCTTCTTTTATGATGGTGGAATTTCCCATATCGTCCATATGTTTTAGGTCGCCCTGCAACGGAATGGAAATGATTTCCATATTACGGTGTGGATGGGTGCCAAAACCCCGTCCTCCTGCTACGGTATCATCGTTAAGCACACGTAAAACCCCAAAGTTCATGCGCTCCGGGTCATGGTAATTGGCAAAACTAAAACTGTGGTAGGAGTTCAACCAGCCATGGTTTGCATGGCCTCTGGTATCAGCTTTATGGAGTATTGTTTTCATGTCTGTTCTATGTTTTGTTCGTAGTCGTAAAGTTCATCAAATTAGTACATCTTTCAAAGGGAAAAGTATCGGTAAAAAATACAAATAATCAGTCCAAATACGAATACCGATGTAAAAGTAGGGTAGTGGCCGTTGGTAGATGTTTCAGCACTATAATAATACCAGTGATTGCAAAATTTAGTAGCGATTATTGCGTTACTACTATTGCCTAAAATATGTTTAAAAAATGAAAAAGATTCCCCTGATCGTATTGTTGATCTTGTTTTGTTTACAGGCCAAAGGCCAAGCTACCGAAAATGCTGCGAAGCATTTGGGAGCAGGTGTAGCCATTGGTGCCGTGGGCGGATATGCCGCCCATAAAGTATTTAAAGGAAGTCGTGGTTGGATGTGGGCAGGCGCTGTTGGTAGTAGTCTTGCCGCTGGCTTGGCCAAAGAGGCCTATGATGAGTCTCGTGGTGCGGTATGGGAAAACGATGATATTATTTACACGGCCATTGGTGGTGTCATATCGGGCTTGGTGCTAGACATGATTTTAGATAGTAAACGGGGTAGTGGTAAGCGCTGTGGCTGTCCTCCCTTGGCTTTTAACAGGAAAGGTGTCAATACCGATTTTGTGGCGCATCTTAAAACCGGTTCAGGTGATATTGCCGCCGCCATACAGGCGAATCATCTTATGAATTCTGGATTATAGTAAGCCCCTTGCCTTTATTTCCAAATACTTGTTTATCGTATTGATGGTTAGCTGCTCCGGTTTAGTGAGAATGGTTTGTATGCCGTAACGCTGCAGTTCTTTTTGCATCAGTTTCTTATCCAAAGAAAATTTTTCGGCTATAGTCTTATGATACAGTGCCTGTAAGTCTTCCGCATCTGTGGCGATTAGTTTTTCAAGTTCCGAATTTTCGAAAAAGATAACGACCAAAACATGTTTTTTTGCCAATGCCAGTAAGTAGGGCAATTGTCTTTTTAAGGCGGAGATATGTTCAAAATTGGTATATAGCAAAAGTAAGCTCCTTTGGTTTATTTTTCGTTTTACATGGCTATATAAAGCGCCAAAATCTGAGTCGGTATACGCCGTATCAATAGTATATAGGGTTTCTAGTATAGTATTTAGGTAGGTAGGTTTTTGTACTGCGGGCAGGTAGTTCTCTATGTGCTTGGAGAACGCCACCAAGCCCGTTTTATCATGTCTTTTTAAAGCTACGTTGCTAAAGGCTAAAGCACTATTAATAGCGTAATCCAATAGTTTAAGTCCGTTAAAGGGCATCTTCATTACCCTACCGGTATCTATGATAGAATAGACGGGTTGTGATTTTTCATCTTGGTATTGGTTTACCATGAACTGATTTTGCTTAGCCGTAGCTTTCCAGTTTAGGGTTCGGATATCGTCACCGGGCACATATTCCTTGATCTGTTCAAATTCTTGGGTATGGCCCAGCTTCCGTATTTTTTTTAGCCCCATGTTGGACAAGCGGTTGTTAATAGCCAAAAAATCGAATTGCTGCATTTGAATGATCGACGGATATACCGGCACCATCTGATCTTTCTGAAATACAAACCGACGTTTTACAATGCGTAGGGGAGAAGCGGCATATACATTTAGGTTTCCAAAAACATATTCCCCTCTATCTACAGGTCGTACCGTATATTCAAAAACTTGTTTCTCGTCTTTAATACACTTGGTTTTATATTCAAAATCCCTTTTCTGAAATTGCAATGGTAGCTCGTCTATTAGACTAATACGGGTGGTAAAAGGATACTTGGTAGTAAACTGTATCCGAATGGAATTTAAATCACTGTTGGATAATTTTTTGGGTAGTATCCTTTTCGCCTCTATTCCTTCGTTGGTTCCATAAAGCAGAAAAACGTCCAACAAAAAAGCGGCTACCAACACCAGTATCAAAACCCAAGCGATAGGGTATACCCATGGAAACCAATACGACAGAATAAAAGAGGCGCTTAGCAAGGCCAAGTACCTAAAAAACGTATTGTGTATGTAGAACGATTTTAAAAACTGCATTTATCTAGGTATTTCTACACTTTCGGTAATCATCTGTACAACGCTTTCCGTCGTCATGCCCTCCATTTCGCGTTCCGGCGTAAGGATCACCCTGTGGTTAAGCACTGGAACCAATGCTTTCTTAACATCTTCCGGAGTCACAAAATCCCTACCATTAATAGCGGCAAATGCCTTGGCGCTATTTAAGGCGGCTATGGATGCCCTAGGGGAGCCGCCAAGATACAAATGCGGATGATTTCTAGTTTTGGTAATGATATCCGCTATGTACTTAAATATTTTTTCCTCCACCATAATCTCCTGAATCTGACTTTTAAATTCTAAAAGCCCTTTTGGTGTCAGTACATTTTTTATGTCCTTTAGGGGGAGGTTTCCTTTACGTTGGTGATGTGTTTTTAAAATCAACACTTCTTCATCTACGTTGGGGTAATCTACTTTTACTTTAAATAGAAAACGGTCCAATTGTGCTTCGGGCAATGCGTAGGTACCTTCTTGCTCTATAGGATTTTGTGTAGCGAGCACCATAAATGGCGCTGACATTGGGTACGTTGTACCATCCATGGTCACTTGGCGCTCTTCCATGGTCTCGAACATGGCAGCCTGGGTTTTGGCGGGTGCCCGATTAATTTCATCAATCAATACGATATTGGAAAAAATAGGGCCTTTTTTAAACTCGAACTCTGAGGATTTTACATTAAAGATGCTTGTTCCAAGAATATCACTTGGCATTAAATCTGGCGTAAATTGTATACGGCTAAAATCTGTTTTCAGGGTCTTGGCGAATAACTTTGCCGTTATGGTCTTTGCAACACCAGGTACCCCTTCTATGAGCACGTGGCCATCTACTAGTAGGGAAACAATCAAAAGCTCAATGAAGTTCTCTTGTCCTATAATGACTTTCGCTAGTTCCGCTTTTATATCGCCTACCGCTTTTTGTAGCCCTTCTAGAGGAATCCTATTGTTAAAATCAAGGTCGTTGGATTGCTGTTCGTTATTTTCCATCAGCTTTAGCTTTAAATTTTTGAATTAAGGTATTTAGTTGTAATAAGTCGGCATCGGTTAATTGGTCGCTGTTCCTTACCTGTTCCATAAAGGAGAACACTTGGGTGACAAATTCCAAGGAATGCCCACTGCGATTGGCTAGGTTACTATAAAAATCGGCTTCTTTGGTAACACTGCCTAAATAATAGCGGGTACGTATCCAATCTAAAAAGTAAGTTATCTTGTGTTCAGCAATCGCTTTTTGGTCACTTTGTACATAATACATATCAGAGATGGTACGCGTAAAATCCAAAGTCCTATTTGTAAGTGGGGCTACTACAGGAATAGCACGTTGTTTTCGCTTGCCTTCAAAAAGGACATAGAGCAGTGCACCTATCAACGCGATATAGTAGGCCCATTTAAGTTCTTTGGTATTTAGGAAAATATACATGGGCGAGGTGTAGAACGATTTTCCACTTCTGTAATGATTATCTACGTAAATAGGTCTGGTGGCATCCAAATAAGAGAGGAGCCCAGCAGTATAGTCTTTGTTTTTACCTTTCAGCATAAAGTAATTGGTAAATGCTTCTGGAAAGCTCGATAGTATAATTTCACCTGCTCCAAACGGATGTGCCAGTACATTGATATGCAGCTGCTTCGCCTCTTCCACAACGACTGCTACTTGGCCCAATACCCTGGTGTTTAAGGTATCTATTATACTAAAATAGGGCGTGGAAGTATCTCTATCAAAGGTAACCGAATCCTTTAGTTTAAAATTTGGGTTTACCAGCGTATGTACTTGTTGCTGACTTGTTTCAAACCCGCCATAAAAATAATCGGTATCCAGTCCTAGGGTATCCCTCAATTTTTCCTCAAAGTTTTTTGAAGCAATAAGGAGTGTATTGCCCTTATGGGTCCAATCTAATAGGGAATTCAATTCTTCCTTGTTAAACTGTATGTCATTATTGATAAACATATAGGTGCCTACAATGGTGTCATTTTCGGCTAGAAATTCAAATGGGGGCGTATAAACCTGTTGTAGTTGGTTCGGAAAAATAGTTGCTATGACCTTGTTGAACACATAGGTCCCATACGGGATTTTATGCGCTGCAACATAGGAAGGAAACCAGTTGAGTTCTTTAGGTTTGTTATACTGCAAGAGCATAAAGGCGGATAGCGTAAAGACCGCAATAACGAGATATATAGTGCCTTTTTTACCCATCTGTCAACAACTGTTTTAGGGTAAGGAATTTGGCTTCCGCTTTTTTATATTTAGCCTCGTCAATAGGGAATTCCCCATACCAGAAGTAGTTGTACAGTCTCGTACTTGTGGCAAAGGGTGCTACCAGTTCTTGTTTTTGTAGCTCTTGGGTATAGTCTTCATTGGTCTTTTGTAATTCCCAAACGATCAAGTCGTCCTCACTCATAAGTTGCAACATGTACAGGTAGTAATATCGCACCGCCAAACGATAATCCTTTTGCGCTAAGGCACTTGCAATCAACTGCTGTACATCCTCGTTTTTAATGATGTGCTCCTCCTCCGATAGGGAGACTAATGCTTGGTTTTTTTTGGCATGCAGGACAGCCCGCGCATTCACGCTTAAGAAAAATTTGATGAGAATAAACAATAGAATTGCTAATAGCACATAGGGCAATACTTCTAAAAAGGTGCTGAAGGCACCTGCGGCTTTTTCTACACCAAAGAGCCACTCAAGTAATTTTAGTAAGAGATTACCTGCCCAGTTTTTGAAGGAGACCCACCAGTCTGGCGCGATACTTTTTACAAGGGTATAATCAAAATCGGGATTGTTCCTAAATTCCTCTAGTTGACGTTCTTCAATGTGCAACGGAACAATAGTGGAGGTGTCTTTTTTAATGGTGGCTATAGTATCCTGGGTCCATAACGGACCGCAACTGAACATAACCAATAAACCCATTAAAAACCTGTACCGCATAATTAGTTTTCGCGTATTTCACCTAAGCTATCTATACGCTCGTAGGTCCCCGTAAAATTCTTTTTTTCATTGAGATTAAAGTAAATAAATGCCCCTGCGATAATGCTTATGAGGTTCAATAAAAATTGGGCAACAGTGCTAATGACATTAAAGAGGATATAAATTGGGTCTTTAAAGATATCCATCATTCCTTCTGCATCGAGTTCTCCAGAGAAGACACCCATTTTTATCCATTGGTATATGGCCGTTGGAACCGCAAAAACATAACTGGCCACCCCTACAATGATACCGATAACGAAGATGGTTACAAAGGTCATCCACCACTCATCCTTTACTAGGTTAAAACTATAATTGTAGGCTTCAGATGCTCCCATTCTGTTATATACCAATACACAGAAAGACAGTGATAGTGGAACATACAGGTAAACTCCCGGAATAACACAGAAAATGGTTCCAATAACAATCGAAAGCCCTACCATAATACCGAGCCCTATAAAGTTCCAAAAGCTGTCGTAGACTTCTTTTCGTATGGTTTCTACGTCAATCGTTCCCTTGCCATTGGCATAGGATTTAATGTAATGTAAAACTGTAGATTGTGACATGGTATACACAGCAATCCAAGACAATATGTAAATGAGACCTATAATGGCTGTTGTGGCTAAACTTACGGCATCCATATCATAATCAAATGTCATAATGTTCAGGGTGTTTCCCGCAAAGTAGAGATACATGATCAAGGATACGATCATCGCGGCAAGAAAAGGCCCTACAATGGTAAAGAAGGTAGTGAAGAAAGGTTTGAACTCATTTCTAAAAAAGGCAAAAGTATCTGAAAGTATTTCGCCTAGCTCGCGCTGTTTTTTAAATTCTATATAATTGCTTTTCATATGCTAGTTTGATTTTTGTGTAGTTGGTATGGATAAATAATGTAATAAAATATAATGAGGACTAAGGAGCCGGTAATAATTAAAATGGCAAGCCAGTCAGGCATTTCGGTATGTCTGGTGACAAAACCTTCTAAAAACCCGGCTATGATAAAGAAAGGGACGGTACTCAGTATAATTTTAAGTCCGTTTTTAACACCGCGTTTAAAGGATTCCAAGCGGGTATAGGTACCGGGGAACAACATGCCGTTAGCCAACACGAGTCCCGCACTCCCTGCAATGATAATGACCGAAATTTCAATGGTGCCATGTATCCAAATAGTGCGCATGGATTCCCACAACAGGCCTTTCTCGTAAAAGAAGTATTGGAAGCTTCCGAGCATAATGCCGTTCTGTAGCATGACCATAAGGGTGCCAATGCCGAGTAAAAAGCCATATACAAAGGCCATTAAGGCAACTCTGATATTATTGATGGTAATGCCTAGAAACATATTAAATTCTCCCATTTGCTTATAGACTGCCATAGGGTCTCCTTTTTCTATATTTTCCAAGGTCATGTTCACATACCCGTCGCCAAGTATAGAGCGTACAAAATCACCCTCGTTAGCCGCAGAAAACGCCCCAACGAAAGTGAAGAAGGCAAAAACCAAAAATGCGATGAGTAATTCTCTATGGTGTTGTTTGAACAGTAAGGGAAATTCTGTTTTCCAAAAACTAAAGATTCTATTTTTTGATTCGCGCTTGGTCCGGTAAATTTTTTGATGTGCTTGTGAAGCCAAGGAATTCAAGTAGCGCTCCGTATTACTGGTTGGATAAAATGTTTTAGCGTAGCTTAGATGGTCCGTAATTTCAATATATAAGTCGGACAATACATTTGGAGCTATATCCGTTTTGTTTGCCAGTGCGCTTTCAAAAGTTGACCATTTGTCCTTATTTTGTTTTACAAAGGCCGCTTCGCGCATTAACTTTAAGGTTTATATCAAAGAAACAAAAGAATGGAACAATTTCAAATAGAAACAGCCCAAAATATAAGTATAGACCAAAATACGGCCCACCTTGGGGAACGTATGTTGGCCTTTATTATAGATACGCTCATCATCGTCATCTATTATGTGCTTATGATATGGCTTCTATTGGCCTTAAATGTCGATGCTGGTGATCAATGGGCTATTTTTATGGTTGCGGGCTTACCCGCTTTTTTATATTATTTGGTATTGGAAACCTTTATGGACGGGAAGACCGTTGGAAAGCATTTGATGCAAATCCGTGTGGTGAAATTGGATGGTTCAAAACCTGATTTTTCTAGTTATTTTATGCGATGGATCCTAAGAATTGTAGATGTATCCATAAGTTCTGGAGGCGTAGCGGTATTTACTATTCTTATGCGTGGCAAAGGGCAACGTGTTGGCGATATCGCAGCAGGTACAACGGTAGTTAGTGAAAAGAAACGTATTTTTTTAAAGGATACCCTGCTTCGTGAATTACCATTGGATTATGTGCCACAATTTCCACAAGTGACCGTATTTACCGATATCGAAATGGGTACGATCAAAGACATGTATGACAAGGCAAAACGCAATGGAAATCATAATGTTATCCTATCTTTGAGCACGAGAATCAAAAAGGTTACTCAGATTTCCTCTGAGCTACAACCCAAGGATTTTGTGGACATTGTCATCAAGGATTATAGTTATTACACGCAACAGCTTTAGCCTATGTTTTATTTGGTCATTGATATTTTAGGAACCGTTGCCTTTGCCATATCTGGTGTTTTGGTGGCCATGGAGAAAAAGCTAGATCTGTTCGGGGTTGTCATTATTGCCTTCGTAACCGCCGTGGGTGGAGGTACGCTCAGAGACTTTCTGATTGGAAATACGCCTGTAGGTTGGATGACGACCCCAGTGTATCTCATTACCATAACGGCCACCGTAATTGCCGCCATTATATTCGTAAACCAGCTCCGTTACTTTAGAAAGTCTCTGTTTCTTTTTGATACCATTGGTCTTGGGCTTTATACCATGGTAGGGGTAGAGAAGGGAATCAATGCTGGACTCTCTCCCGTCATATGTATCATCCTGGGAACCATAACCGCAAGTTTTGGCGGTGTCATTCGGGATATCCTTTGTAATGAAATACCTGTAATCTTTCGCAAAGAAGTCTATGCCACCATATGTATTTTAGGAGGTATCTTCTATTTTGTTATTATTCAGTTTCCTGTTGCTACTACGGTAGCCTATGCAGCAGCTATTCTGTCCATCATTGTTATGCGCCTATTGGCAGTGAAGTTTAAGATTTCCTTACCCAATATCTACCGAAATTGAATAGCTAAGATGCCAAAGGTGTTGCAGTGACCCCAATTTTTATTGCTGCTAAAGCTATGAAGTATGAAAAACATACTTTATTTTGTTACGTATAATTAAACCTTTAAAAGAGATGCTTACATCTATTAATCCAAAATTACCCATGCGCAATAAAGGCATTACCAGAGATTTTTACGTTCGTCAATTGGGATTTACAGAATTTGGGAGTGCTGATTTTGATGGCTATCTAATGGTTGAAAAAGATGCAATTCAGCTTCACTTTTTTGAGTTTAAAGCATTGGATCCGAAAGAAAATTATGGACAGGTTTACATCCGTACAAATACGATTGACGAATTGTACAACACATTTTTAGGGAACAACGTGCAAATACACCCAAACGGTAAGCTGGAAAATAAACCTTGGGGTCAAAAAGAATTTTCCTTACTTGACCCAGACACTAATTTACTCACGTTTGGGCAAGCCCTTTAACCAGTTTCTAAGCAACTGAAGACACCGTTCGAATGCTAATACGGGCATTAACTACCACTATTCAAGGACCACGGCATCTTGGATATACGTGTTCTGTACGGGCCAATCACCTTTTCCAATAGGCTGAGAATTAATTTTATCTACCACATCCATTCCTTCGATAACCCTTCCAAAAGGCGTAAATTCACCGTCTAAATGGTAGGAGCCAGGATCGGTTACCACGATAAAAAACTCAAAAGGGGAAGCCAACATATGCGGATTATTGATTTCGCTACTGGGCATAGAAATGGTGCCTCTATGGTGTTTATACCCTTTACGCGTATCTGGCGGTAAAAGATACCTACCAATGTCGCTTCGTTTTTTACCTGTTTTGGCATCATCGGAGTTTCCGCCTTGAATAATAAAGTCTTTGACTATCCTATGAAACTGGGTGTCCTTAAAATATCCCTTTCTGGTTAGATAAATGAAATTAGCTTTGTGGTAGGGGACGTTATCATAGAGTTCTACTACAAATGAGCCAAATCTAGTGGTGATTTTTACTTTATCCGCTTTTAAATCTTGCTGATATTTAAAGAAAAAATCAATGGCGTTTTCTTCTGTGAGTTTGAAGGCTTCATCCTCCTCTTGGTTTTGCTCCACTTCTAAAGAAGTAGTTTCCACCTGTTTCTGTATGTTCGTTTCTCCAAGATTTATTTTCTTAGGATTATCTTTACACCCCATTAATACTATTACCATAATAGCGGGTAATAGCCAAATTTTTATAAAACGCATGGACTTCAGTTTTTTTGAACAACGAATATCAAAAATAAAAGATCTGCCATTACCCGGAGAATCTTCACATCACAAAATGGTTCCAGAATTTAGAATAAAAGAGTTATTGGAACTAAAAGATGCGACTACTCCTCCTAGAAAGGCCGCGGTAATGGCCTTGTTTTATCCAAATCAAAAAGAAGAGACGCATATATTGTTTATTCTAAGAAAGACCTACAAGGGAGTGCATAGCAATCAAGTCGCTTTTCCAGGAGGTAAGGCAGAAAAAGAAGACGATAACTTGATGGTTACGGCATTGCGGGAGACCCATGAGGAAGTAGGGGTACATCCGGATGATATTCATGTAGTAAAAGAACTGTCCGAAATTTTTATTCCTCCAAGTAATTTTGAAGTACAGCCCTTTTTGGGACTTTACAAAAAACCAAAGCCTTTTGTGATACAGGAGTCCGAGGTGGCCGCACTTTTAGAGGTTTCCCTAGTGAACTTTTTATCCGAAGCCAGTATTACAACAAAAAATATAACGACTTCCTATGCCACTAATGTTGATGTACCTGCCTTTAAACTAAATGGTTACATTGTATGGGGGGCAACGGCTATGATGTTAAGTGAGATTAAGGTACTATTAAAACAAGTGTTATAAACCATATTTATTACTTTAGCATTTATGGGACTGTTCAGTAAAAATCCTTTTGGACACAATTTATTCGTAAAGAAATGGCTTATCCGAATTTTGGCGGTCTTAACGCATCAGCGGTATAAGCGATTTAATAAGCTTGAAATTGAGGGCTCGGATATTATTCGAAATCTACCGGAAAACAGAGTGCTATTCGTAAGTAACCACCAAACCTATTTTGCAGATGTTGTGGCTATGTTCCACGTATTTAATGCCAGTTTAAGCGGGCGTGAAAACTCCATTAAAAATTTGGGTTACATCTGGCAGCCAAAACTAAATATGTATTACGTCGCCGCAGCGGAGACGATGCGAAAAAGTCTTCTCACAAAAGTTATGGCATATGCTGGTTCCATTAGTGTGGAACGTACCTGGCGTTCGGAGGGAAAGAACGTCAACCGGCAAGTAAAGATGAGCGATATCTCAAGTATTGGCAAGGCTTTGGAAGACGGCTGGGTAATTACCTTCCCACAAGGCACAACCACACCATGGAAGCCCATACGAAAGGGTACTGCACATATTATTAAAAAGTATAAGCCTATTGTTGTTCCCGTGGTTATAGATGGTTTTCGGCGTTCTTTTGACAAGAAGGGGTTACAGATCAAAAAGAAAGGAATTCTGCAATCAATGGTAATCAAAGAACCCTTGGATATTGATTATGAAAATGAATCAACAGAATCTATTATAGAAAAATTAGAGTATGCCATAGAACAACACCCTTCTTTCCTTAAAGTGGTCTCTAAACAAGATTTATTGGCCTACGAGGAGGCAAACAAAGAACGGAAATGGCGCAATACAAATCCTAATGCTTAGAATTCCAACTGCCGTAACTCAGCATAGTTTTTATTAAGCTTTCTTAACAATAGACCGTATAATAAAAAGTAAACACATCCCATTACTAAAGTTAGTACAATACCCATTATACCTATCGTAAGCATCAAGGTGATTTTTAATTTATCTGGCGATATGTCTTGAAGCTTATCCTTAAGTTCTGGAACTATCTCGGTAATATCTTGCTTTAAATACACACCTATAATCATAATGATAATGGTAACCATGATCATGGATAGTGAAAACAGAACATAGTGTTTTACCGTTTTTCTAGTTCTGAGAATTTTTTTCATCAAGTTTTTGGAGTTATCTAAAACTGATATTTCCTTAAACCTTTGATAAAACTGGAATATAAAATATAGGGCTACCGCATAAATAAGTAAGGAAAGGGCAAAAAGATAGTTGGAGACACCTATGTGGTCATAAATCTGCATTGCCTCTTCCATAGGAGGGGCAAATATTAAGAGTTGCGGCAAGGTAAACTCTAAAATACTTATGATGAGTATCCATTTTACAATAGAGGAAGATTTTTTCCAAATCATTTTATGGATTTCCTCATAGGAAAGCGTAGGCAGGTCTGCTGTCTTTTTTTGCCAATCTTTTTTTAATAATTCCAGTTCATCCGTCATAACTCAAGGATTCAAAATGGTTCTTAATTTTGTTTTGATACGGTTCATTTTAACCCGGGCATTCACTTCCGTTATCCCCAAAGTTTCCGATATTTCCGTATAATTTTTATCTTCCAAGTATAAAAATACAAGTGCTTTATCCACATCTCCTAATTGGCGTACTGCCTTGTACATCAGTTTTAATTGCTGTTCTTCAGTCTCATCATATTCGTCCGCTTTAATTTTAAAAATTACAGCTTCATAATCTTGGGTGTCAATGCGCTTTTTCGATTTTCTATATAATGTAATCGCCGTGTTAAGCGCCACGCGATACATCCAGGTACTAAATTTAGCCTCTCCCCTAAATTTGGGATATGCCTTCCATAATTGAATGGTTATTTCCTGGAAAAGGTCATTATGCGAGTCTCGGTCATTTGTATACAATGTACAAACCTTGTGAACAATGTTCTGATTGTCCTGCAGCTCGGTCACAAATTTATGTTCCAGTTCCTTGTTCACTATGGGTTAGTTGTTCTTAAGGGATAAGTGTCGGTTAGGTATGTTTTGTTACAAAAAAAGTATCCTTTATTTCAAAAACAGAGCGATTTTGATATAAAGGATACGCTTGAGTAAGTACTAGGTATTAATTCCTGTAATCCAGTGCAGGTGCTCGGTCTCCTAAAAGTGGGATATACTTAAAATCTGCACCCCTGCGCTCATCAAATTCCTTTTTTGCATCGCTAATCAAATCTTTATTTTTAAACAAATCTATAGCGGTAAGTGTTAGCGTTTTTGCAGCTATCATCATTCCTTTATTTCCTATAGAAGTACCTCCAGCAGCAACTGCTTGCCAACTGTGGGCTGGAGTTCCAGGAACCCAAGTAGCTGCACTCATACCTACTGTAGGAACTGTAAAACTAACATCACCAACATCGGTAGAGCCAAATGCTTTTGCCTCTGTCTTGTAGGGCTGTATGCTTTTGGCAGTAGTAACATTTGCACCTTCTTGGCCAAGACTTATCGCAATTTTATCCGCAAATACTTTTTCTTCGCTGGTATAGTCCATACCCCCAATTTTAGATAGGTTATCGTGCATCAATTTTTGTAAAGTTAAATTTGGTAGCAGTTCATGGGTGCCACCGATCATCTCATAATCCATAGTAGTACCGGTACCCAATGCCGCCCCTTCGGCTGCCTTTACAATACGATCAAAAATTTCTATAACAACATCTCTGGTGTTGTGTCTCGCATAGTAGTATACTTCTGCAAAATCGGGGACTACGTTTGGCGCTTTGCCACCATCGGTTATCACATAGTGTATTCTAGCTTTTTCCGGAATGTGTTCGCGCATCATGTTGACCATCATGTTCATGGCTTCAATACCATCTAAAGCGGAGCGACCCATTTCTGGAGAAGCAGCGGCATGGGCAGAAATACCATAAAAACGAAATTTAGCAGACTTATTGGCTAACGCCGCTCCAGCGCTGGCGGCATTCTGTGCTCCAGGATGCCAGTGTAAGGCCACATCTACATCGTTAAATAGTCCTTCCCGGACCATAAAGACTTTTCCAGAACCACCTTCTTCAGCAGGTGTTCCATAAAAACGAATGGTACCCTCCATCTTATTGGCAACAAGCCAATCTTTCGTAGCTATTGCGGCTGCTGTAGAAGCTGTTCCGAATAAATGATGTCCACAAGCATGTCCGGCAGCTTTTCCTGCGGATTTTTTTTCGGAGACCGCTTGTTGGGAAAGGCCAGGAAGGGCATCATATTCGCCCATAATACCAATAATAGGGCTCCCACTTCCATACTCGGCTGTAAAAGCTGTTGGTATCCCAGCAACTCCTGTTTTAATCGTAAAACCTGCATCTGCCAATGTTTTTTGAAGCAGTGCAGAACTTTTTTCTTCTTGATAGCCCATTTCGGCCAAATTCCAGATTTCTTGGGCTATTTGTCCGTACTGTTCACTTTTCTGGTCAAGTTGTTCTAAAATAGCGGCAGACTTCTTTTGTGCTTTTACTGATGTAAAGCAAATAAAAAGTACGAAGGCTAGTATCGTGGATTTTTGCATTTTCATAAGGTTTTTAGTAATTCTTTAAATGTACTAAAAAGTCGGTATTCTAGTATAAAAGAATTGGGAATGTTTAATTTTGTAGCATAGATTAAAATTATGAATATACCCCGTTCTAGCTTTCCAAGAATTGTAATTATCGGCGGTGGCTTCGGAGGTGTTGCGCTAGCCCAGAAATTAAGTCAAAAGGAAGTACAGGTGGTATTGTTAGATAAGAACAATTACCATTGCTTTCAACCCTTACTTTATCAGGTTTCCACAGGGGGACTAGAACCTGATTCCATTGCTTACCCGTTACGAAAAGTATTAATAGGGTATGATAATTTTTTCTTTCGCTTGGCCGATGTTCAGGAAATAGAAGTGGAAAAGAAATCCCTAAAAACATCTATTGGTCCGGTATCCTATGATTATTTGGTAGTTGCAACCGGATCGGAAACTAATTTTTTCGGGAATACCGAACTAGAGAAAAATGCAATGGTCATGAAGACCATTCCCCAATCCTTGAATTTACGAAGTTTAATTCTGGAGAATTTTGAACAGGCCCTACTTACGGATGATTACCACGAACGAGATGCACTAATGAACTTTGTCATTGTAGGAGGTGGACCTACTGGGGTAGAATTGGCAGGTGCTTTGGCCGAGATAAAAAAGGGGATATTACCAAAGGACTATCCAGATTTGGATACGAGGCGAGCCACGATTAACCTAGTGCAAAGCGGAGATCGTATCTTAAATGCTATGAGCGAAAAGGCCTCTGAGAAGGCGGAGGAATTTTTAGAGAAGCTTGGTGTGCAAGTATGGAAAGATGTAAGGGTTACCGGATATGATGGTAAAACAGTTACTACCAAAACAGAACTCACCTTTGAATCGGCGACGTTGGTCTGGGCTGCGGGCGTAAAAGGTGCCACTATTTCCGGTCTTGATGCTAAGGAGTTTCTTGCAGGGGGAAGCCGTTTACCTGTTAACGAATTTAATCAAGTAATTGGTCATCCAGAAATTTTTGCCATTGGCGATATTGCCTGCATGCAAAGCGATTTGTATCCTAAGGGACACCCTATGATGGCGCAGCCTGCGATACAGCAAGGAAGGCAACTTGGAGAGAATTTAGTCCGTTTAATAGATAATAAACCACTAAAGCCTTTTGATTTTACCGATAAAGGAAGTATGGCTACCGTTGGAAGGAACAAAGCGGTATGCGATTTGGAGCATATAAAGTTTCAAGGGGTCTTCGCCTGGTTCGTTTGGATGTTCGTACACTTATTTTTTCTTATTGGTTTTAGGAACAGGGTCATCGTGTTCATCAATTGGGTGTACAACTACATTAAATTTGATCGGGAGGCACGTTTGATTATTCGGCCTTATCGTCGAAATTACGATCAATTTAGGGATTGAGGTTAGCTAGCGGAGAAGTAATTACCTTTTGTATTGCAACGGGATGCGATAGCTGGTTTTAGAGACGGTCAACCTTGGAATTTTAATCCGCAGCGTATTGGTTTTGTACTAAATAACCCAATTACTATACTTGGTTTCTATTAATTTCTAGGATGAAATTTTTCCATTACTGCTGCCAAATGACTACGATCTACATGCATGTACACTTCCGTCGTTGTGATACTTTCATGACCCAACATTTGCTGAATGGCCCGGAGGTCGGCACCATTTTCTAATAGGTGTGTTGCAAAGGAATGTCTAAAGGTATGCGGACTAATGTTTTTTCCTAGTTGTATTTTCTCAGCGAGATTTTTAACAATGGTAAAAATCATAGCACGTGTTAGCTGTTTACCTCTTCTATTTAGAAAAAGAATGTCCTGGAACCCTTTTTGTTCCTTTACATGAACACGCACTTCGTTTTTGTAGATATTGATGTACTTTTTGTTAATAGGGCTTATAGGCACAAAGCGCTGTTTATCGCCTTTACCGGTAACCTTAATGAAATCTTCTTCAAAATACAGGTCGGATAGCTTTATTCCTATTAATTCCGATACCCTAAGACCACAACCATAAAGCGTTTCTAACATAGCCCTATTTCGTTCACCTTCTGGCTTGCTGAGGTCTATAGCTGCAATGAGTCGGTTAATTTCATTTTCGGAAAGAGTGTCCGGTAATTTTCTTCCAATTTTTGGGGATTCAATTAAATCCAGGGGATTATCCGCTCTATAATCCTCGAACACCAAATAATTAAAAAAACTTTTTAAGCCGGATATGATGCGCGCTTGTGACCTCGGGTTTACCACTTTCGCCACTTCATAAATAAATTGCTGAACGGTGTCCTTTTCTATGCTAATTGGTAGGTCTGTAAGGTTATGGTCTTCTAAGAAGCTCATCAACTTTTCAATATCCAGTAAATAGCTTTTAATAGAGTTGTCGGATAAGCCCCTTTCTAGTTTTAGATAATGCGTATAATCATGTGTTGCCTGTTTCCAGTTCATACTATAAAGATACATCTTAACCCAATAACCAAAAGGGAATGGCTCAAATTTGATCAGGATGCTAAGTGTGGGAATCAATCCCGAATATTTTATCACGTTGGTATATAAACAGGTTGAATTTTCCATGCATAGCGATGAAAAACAGAGGATTACAACCATTTTGATAGGTTTCACAACAAAAAAGATATAAGGGTAGTAAGAACTTTTACATTTGAGAATTAACATATGTATTCTATGAGATATCTTATTATTTGCCTGGTAATTATTTGTATAAACTTTAATGCTCAGGCACAAAATGTAGACCGAACTAATTTTAGGGCCGGTTTACATGGAGGAATTGTAACCGGTGATTTTTCAGAAGCGTATAGTCTAGTGCTTGGAGTGGACTTGTATCAACATTGGGGTCTGTCCAAAGCAGTGGACTTAGGTGTTACCACCGGATTTTCAAATGCTTTTGGTGAAAAGGAAGAGATTTCTGCCGGAGGAATTATCGTTGAAACCGAATTTGACAATGTACAATTCATTCCAGTTGGCGCATCGGTTCGTATCTATCCTTCATCAGGTTTCAAAATTGGAGGTGATGTTGGCTATGCTATTGGTATTAATGAAGGAAACGAAGGTGGGTTCTATTATAGACCTAATTTAGGGGTAGATATCAATGGCGGCGTTACAGAGTTAAATATTTCTTACTTCGCTGTAAATGGCGATGTAACCTATAGTAACGTGCTATTTGGATTGCTTTTTTTGTTTTAATTAAGTGTAACACCTTTACCTTTGGTGCAAGTTGTCGTTTTAACTAAGGCTATGCCATTAAAAATATAGTAAAAGCGAAAACATTTGTTTTCGCTTTTTTTATGCCTTTTTTTTATGCTTATTTTTACATCATGAAGTTAATTATCATCAACGGTCCTAACTTAAATCTACTAGGAAAACGCGAGCCAGAGGTATATGGAAATCAAACTTTTGAGGACTATTTTACAGAGCTTCAGTTTAAGTACAAGGACGTTCAATTAGAGTATTTTCAATCCAATATCGAAGGCGATATCATAACGAAATTACAGGATGTGGGCTTTGATTATGACGGTATTATCCTTAATGCAGCGGCTTATACGCATACCTCGGTTGGTATTGGCGATGCCGTTAAGGCGATTGAAACTCCTGTTGTAGAAGTGCATATTTCCAATACACATAAGCGAGAAGAATATAGACACATTTCTTATATTTCTTCGGGAGCCAAAGGGGTGATTTTGGGCTTTGGGCTAAAAAGCTACAACTTAGCTATTCAAAGTTTTTTATAGTTAAGTAGCGTATTTTGGCCTAGTTATGCTTCAGCTGGTTTCAAATATTTTTGCTCTACATAAAACGTAGCGAACGGTAAGAGTGATGCAATTCCAAAAATAATAAATCGTTTGACACCCCATTTTTTATTGAAACAAACAATCAGAGCTAAGGCGATGAATGCGATAAAAAGTACGCCATGGGCATAACCGACTACTTTATTCGGTCCGGGAATTTCCGCCCAATATTTTAATGGCATCGTAACTCCGAATAAGGCCAAATAGGAGATGCCTTCTAAAATTGCTGTGATCCGAAATAATTTCAACATAGTTTTTATCTAAAATTTTGACTAGTGCCAAGAAAAGAATGGGTTCTTTCCCCAGGTGTTCTTTCATTGCAAAACGCTTTTCAGAACTAGAGGAAACTAATTGATGAAAAGCGTTTTGCTATTAGAGACCCTAAACAAGGGTTTTAACTGTTCGTTTATAAGTGAATTACTTCCCCGTAAGCATCCGCGACAGCCTCCATAACGGCTTCACTCATGGTAGGATGGGGATGTACTGTTTTTAACACCTCATGACCTGTGGTTTCCAGTTTTCTTGCCAAAACGGCTTCAGCGATCATATCGGTAACTCCAGCGCCAATCATATGGCAGCCTAGCCACTCTCCATATTTAGCATCAAAAATCACTTTTACAAACCCATCGGATGCTCCAGAAGCTTGTGCTTTACCACTAGCTGAAAACGGAAATTTCCCCACTTTAATATCCAAGCCTTGTTCTCTTGCCTGTTTCTCTGTGAGTCCTACAGAGGCAATTTCAGGGCTGCAATAGGTGCAGCCTGGTATGTTGCCATAGTCCAACGCTTCCGTATGCATTCCTGCTATTTTTTCCACACATAAAATACCTTCTGCCGATGCTACGTGTGCCAAGGCCTGACCTGGCGTAACATCACCAATAGCATAATACCCTGGAATATTGGTTTGGTAAAAGTCATTCACTAAAATCTTGTCCCTATCGGTGGCGATTCCAACGCTTTCCAAACCTATGTTTTCAATGTTTGTTTTTATTCCTACGGCAGATAGAACAATATCCGCTTCTAATACTTCTTCTCCTTTAGCAGTTTTAACCGTAGCTTTTACGCCCTCGCCTGAGGTGTCTACACCGGTAACTTCTGCTGAGGTCATTATTTTCACACCTGCTTTTTTAAAGCTGCGTTCCAATTGTTTGGATATGTCCTCATCTTCAACGGGAACTATATTTGGAAGGTATTCTACTACGGTAACTTCTGTACCCATAGCATTATAAAAATAGGCAAATTCAATACCTATGGCACCGCTACCTACAACAATCAGTTTTTTAGGTTGCTTATCCAAGGTCATCGCCTTTCTATAGCCAATAATTTTTTCACCATCCTGTGGTAAGCTTGGTAGTTCGCGGCTCCGTGCTCCAGTGGCTATGATGATATGTTGACCACTGTATTCGGTTTCTTTCCCATCTTCTGATGTAACGGAAACCTTTTTTCCTGGTTTTAAGGTTCCATACCCCTTTATGACTTCAATCTTATTTTTCTTCATTAAGAACTGTACACCCTTGCTCATTCCTCCAGCAACGTTACGGCTCCTTTTTACAACGGCGTCAAAATCCTTATCAACTCCTTCAGCCCTCAGCCCATAATCTTCTGCATGCTTGAGGTATTCAAATACTTGAGCGGATTTCAGTAATGCTTTGGTAGGGATGCAACCCCAGTTCAAACAAACGCCCCCAAGGCTTTCCTTTTCTATAATAGCAGTTTTAAGTCCAAGTTGCGATGCTCTAATAGCCGTAACATAACCTCCTGGTCCACTACCCAAAACAATAACGTCGAAAGTGCTCATATTTTTAATTTTATAATGTTAAAACCCAAGTCTTTTTAAGACTGCTGCAAAAATACAAAACCAAGTTTGAAGGACAATGATCTGGGTAGAAATTAAAAGAAGTCTGACACAAATACTTATAGCTTCTTATTGCTGAAATTTTTTATTATTAAAAAGTTGCGAATCTCCTTTGGCAATGGAAAGCGATATCCACTCCGTACCTTTTCGCATTTTCCCAATAAGAACTAGTTGCCCCACATGATGGGCGTAATGCGCCAATTGTCGATTCATTGCCTCAGGTATCGTATGTTCCTCGTTTCTAATCTTAATGATTGTGTCAAAATTAGCCTCATTTACTTCGTTTAAAGCAGTAAACAGACAATCCCATCCCAAGTTCCAATGTGTAAGCATCTCTGCTTTATTGGTATAAGCACCTGAAAACTCGTTTTCTCTGTTGCGCCAAACTTTTTCTCCATCTTCCGTTAAAAAGTTCGTCCATCTGCTGTGCATATTTCCAACTAAATGTTTAACTATAAGAGCGATGGAATTATCTACTTCGTTTAAATTCCATTGAATATCTTCTTCAGAAAGTTGCGAAAAGGTTTTGTCCCCTAAACCCTTGTAACGCTCAAATTCAAAGCGCATACTATTGATATAACTTTCCCAAGAATACATCCTGCTTTAGTTGTTCGGAATAAATTTTAAGGCAACACCATTAATACAGTGTCGTTCGCCAGTGGGAGCGGGGCCATCTTCAAATACATGTCCTAAATGTCCACCGCAGGTAGCACAGTGTTCCTCTGTTCTTTTGTAACCGATTTTATAATCTACATCATAGGCAACATTACCTTCTATTTCTTCGTAGAAACTTGGCCACCCAGTGCCAGAATCAAATTTGGTGGTACTTTTAAATACAGGTGTGTCGCAACCAGCACATGCATAAACTCCTTCTTTTTTATTATCTAAAAGAGGGCTAGTAAATGGATTTTCAGTAGCTGCTTTTCTAAGCACGTAGAATTCTGCATCGGTAAGTTGTTTTTTCCATTCCGCTTCGGTTTTTTTAACGGGAAATTCTTTTTCAGCAACCTGTGCTGTAGCTTCAACCGATTTGGCGTCTTTTTCCTGTGAGATGCCTTTGCAACTTGTGGCTAAAATTATCATCGTAATCAAAAGGGAGTATTTCATAGCTATTTTTGTTTTTAGTCTTATTTCTTTTTCAATCCTTTCAAAGATACTGCACTTGGAATAACAATTCTGTTAGTGTTCTCTTAAACCTTGATGGGCCAACATGAAAAACGCCCCATCTATGCTTGATGGGGCGTTTTTCACTTTATGTTTGTTTACAACTAGTTCGCTTTAAATTTCTGGATATTTTCTTCAGTAATGTTAAGTCTTCCCATTACGGAGTGGATATTACTCGTGTCTAGCTTACCCTGAGTCAATTCTGCTGGTAATATGGCTATTCTAAAAACTTGGTCGTTCGTGTCGCCTGGCAATAGATCCGCTTCGTTAAAATTAAATTCCAAGAATAAATTTACATCGAAGAACGTGTGGTCGTAGTTATATTGCAACAGGCCCTGATCTAAAATCCTTGTTTGTGGCATCAATCTCCAAATATCTACCGCTTCTCCATTGTTGTCTTCCGTTTGATCCCATAAAAGGTATACTAAAACAATATCTGTCTCGAACACCTCTACCGTTTGTGGAAATGCATATAAAATGGCATAATCGTTTTCCGCAGTAAACGAACCCTCAATATCAAGCACTTGGCCCAATATGTTTACACCATCTTGTCCGTCACGCCCATCAAGGCCATCTAGCCCGTCTAGACCATCGAAGCCATCGAAACCTGGAGGACCTTGTGGACCTGTACAGGAAATAAAAAATAAGGCCATTAAACTACCTAGTACTAAACTAATTTTTCTCATAATATGTTGATTTTTTTGGTTTCTTACTCTATCTGGATTACATGTTTTCAAAAAGCGTTCCAAAGTTTTACTTTTCATTAAAATAATGATAGCTGGGTTGGTACACATCAAGTAAAACAGCTATATTCCCTTAAATATTGCAAAGTTGATTAGATTTACTAAAAAAACACAAGATACCTATGTCTAAAGTTGTTGTACACTCCTTGTTTACAGATTTTGATATCGACCTTTTTAAAGGCGGGAAGCATTACCGTTTGTATGATAAGCTAGGCTCACATCCGATAGAAGTAGATGGGATAAAGGGAACTTATTTTGCTGTTTGGGCACCTTCTGCAAAAGCCATTTCTGTTGTAGGCGATTTTAATGGGTGGAACCATGAAGACCATGTTTTAAATGTACGTTGGGATTCTAGCGGTATTTGGGAAGGATTTATACCCAATATAGGGCACGGTGAAAAATATAAGTACAAAATACAGTCCCATAATCAGGATATTTGGACGGAGAAAGCCGATCCTTTCGCCAAACAATGTGAACATCCACCTAAAACAGCTTCTTTAATATGGTCTTCGGACTATAAATGGAAGGATAAGGACTGGATGGGCTATCGAAAGGAGAAAAATGGACTTGATAGACCATACTCGGTTTACGAGGTGCATTTGGGTTCATGGAAAAGAGATGCTGACGGTAATTTTTTAACCTACAGGCAATTGGCTGTCGACTTGGTCGATTATATAAAGGAAATGGGCTACACGCATGTAGAGTTTATGCCCATCATGGAATATCCTTACGATCCTTCATGGGGTTATCAACTTACGGGGTATTTTGCACCAACGTCTAGATTTGGTACCCCTGAAGATTTTAAATTTTTGATAGATGCATTTCATCAAAACGATATTGGAGTGATTTTGGATTGGGTACCGTCTCATTTTCCTGAAGACGCCCACGGACTTGGATTTTTTGATGGCTCAAACCTATACGAACATCCAGATAGGCGTAAGGGTTATCATCAAGATTGGAAAAGTTTAATTTTTAACTACGGAAGAAATGAAGTGCGAGCGTTTTTAATAAGTAACGCACTATTTTGGTTAGAACAGTTCCATGTAGATGGATTGCGTGTAGATGCGGTCGCCTCCATGCTGTATTTGGATTATTCTAGAGAAGATGGAGAATGGGAACCTAATATGTATGGTGGTAACGAGAACTTGGACGCCATTTCCTTTATCCGTGAGCTCAACCAAGAGGTATATTCAAGTTTTGAAGGAGTACAGACCATTGCAGAGGAATCTACAGCATTTTCGGGTGTTTCTAAATCCGTTGATCACGGTGGTCTTGGTTTTGGTATGAAATGGATGATGGGATGGATGCACGATACCTTAGAATACTTCCAAAAAGAACCTATTTACCGTAAGCACCATCAAAATGACCTTACCTTTAGCATGACCTATGCTTTTACGGAGAATTTTATGCTTCCTTTTTCACACGATGAAGTAGTCTACGGAAAGCAATCGTTAGTATACAGAATGCCTGGAGATGAGTGGCAGCGTTTTGCTAACCTGCGACTTTTATTCGGTTATATGTTTACCCACCCGGGAACTAAACTCATGTTCATGGGCGGTGAGTTTGGACAAACGGCAGAATGGAATTTTCAACAAAGTTTGGATTGGCATTT
>CBDUKC010000016.1:0-22721 GCA_965367705.1 uncultured Maribacter sp.
AAGTAATCTACCCCAATGGTTGGCACAAATACGGAACTTGAGGACTCCCCGGCTTCAAAAGCCGCTGGAATGTGCGTATACCCAAAAACAAGGGCTATTTTATGAATTTTACCCTCTAGTTCTTCTTCCTCTTCGTTTTCCTGCGAAAAGCTATTGAACCCGAAAAGGAAACAACAGGAAAGGAAAAGTATGGTTTTGTTGATCATAACTTAAAATTGAAATTAATTTTTATTTGCCGATATCACGAACACATCTAAAGCCAATATGCTCCATAGAAGTGTCTGGTGTATTACGCATGCGTCTCGCATTTCGGTATCCGGAACACCAGTCGTCATTACACAAAAAGGAACCTCCACGAATAGACTTTTTCTTTTCCAAATTATTATACACTTCAAAACCCTCTTCTGGGCCTTGAGGATTGTCTGCAATTCCACCTTTTTCGGCCAATTCCGTATAATACTTGGCACTATACCAATCGCTAGTCCATTCCCAAACGTTACCTGCCATATCATATAGTCCATAGGCATTTGGCGGAAAGGATTTCACAGGGGCCGTCCCTTCAAAACCATCTGCTATGGTATTGGTATAGGGAAATTTACCTTGTAAATGATTTGCGTAGTTTGTACCCTGTTCTGTTTTGGTATTTCCCCAGGGGTACATCATATTTTTCTTACCACCGCGCATCGTATATTCCCATTCAGCTTCCGTTGGCAAGCGTTTTCCAGCCCATTGTGCGTAGGCTTGTGCATCAAACCAACTTATATGAACCACAGGATGCGTATCCTTGCCCTCTATAGAACTTCCGGGTCCTTGAGGTTGCCGCCAATTGGCTTGCTTTGTAAAGCTCCACCAATTCCCTAAATTATCTCTTGACGCATTCGCTGGGGCATAATGAAACACCAGTGACGCTGGTAACAAGTTTTCAGCTGGTGGTTTTGGCGTTCCTGGAGGAAGTTGCTTTTTAAGTTCCTCCCAGTCAATTGGTTTTTCGGCTGTGGTTACGTAGCCAGTGGCATCAACAAAGGCCTTAAACTGGGCATTGGTAACTTCATGTTCGTCTATCCAAAAATCATTTATTTTAACAGCATGCTTTGGAAGTTCGTCTCCTTGAGGTAAGGCAGTTTTGGGCATATCTTCAAATCCTGGAGGAATATCTCCTCCCATTTCAAAAACACCACCTGGAATTTTAACCATTCCAACGTAGTCGTCCAAAGCACCAGAAGCAGTGGCAAGTGTATCTATTTGTGTTTCTATGGTAACACCCATAGCTGCTCCTAAAGCACTTGCTCTAGAAACTGAGCTACAATCTAAGGTATCGTGACCTTCTACTTCTACTGGCTTGGCTTTTTCCTTGCAACCTATACCGGTTGTGATAAATACAAAAAGCAATAAACTATGTATGGCTTGTTTTAGGCTCATGGTATACACGTACTACATTTTTTCTCCCCTGAGATAGGGTAATGCTACTTAATCTCCTAACAAAAATACTAAACCGGCACTAAAACCACCCATTATTGTGGTCGTCCCTGCACTTACACCAGCTCCGACACCTCCTGACCCTCCTGCTACATAAACGCCTCCCCATTCTATGGGTAGAAATAAATTCCCTTGAAGGTTAAGACCAACGCGATCGCTGAACATGATGTTGACCCCTCCTTTAAAGCTAACCGCAAAGCGTGTGGTTGAATTTAGTCCTCGGGTTGCGATTATTCTGTTTACATCTTGTGGGCTTATGACGACCAATCCAAGGCCACCACCAAAAAAGGGTCGTATTTGGCCTGTTTGAAAGTACCGTGTGGCACCCAATTGGAACCAGTCGAAATTTAAATCCGATAGGCGATTCTCAGATGGACTTACAATTCTATCCCTTATTCTTAATTCTGTAGCCATGCGGGTATAGGCTAATCCAACTTTTAGGTTATCATCCAATCCGTAAGCGATGGAAAGACCAAATTGGTCACTGTCTTTGGCCTTCAGATAATTGGGACCATAATTTACTTTTGTTCCAAATTGATAGCCATAACTAGGGATAATTTCAAGGCTTTGTGATTGGCCGTTAACATATGCAAATAGTACTGAAAGCACTAGTGCTATTTTAAGTGTCGACTTCATAAATTTCATTTTTAGTATTAATATTTAGGCGCTATTTATAACATGGTTTAAAATCTTCTTCCACCGCCAGATCTACCCGCTGGCCTGGCCATAGGCCTACTTGCAGGTCGTGCAGCTGGCCTAGTTCTAGGAGTGCTCGGTCTCGTTGATGGTCTTGTATTAGGTCTATAGGTAGGTCTCGTTGACGGTTGTGTTGACGGTCTGGTTGTAGGCCTCGTTGACGGCCTAGTTGTAGGTCTTGTACTAGGACGCGTTGCCGGTTGCGTTGCGGGCCTTGTTGCACTGGGCCTAGTTGTAGGTCTCGTGGAAGGTCTTGAAACGGGACGGTTTGATGGTCTAGTAGTAGGCCTGTTAGTTCCCGAACCAGGACGCGTATTTGGTCTTGTTGTTGGTCTGTTGTAGTGGCTAATTCCCCTTCGTCCATTATAAATAGGATGTGCCGGCCTTCGATATCTATTACCGTAATAGTAAGGAGGTCTGTAATACGGAGGGCCCCAATGGTGATAGCCAGGACCCCAATACGCATGTCCGTACCAGCCGTAAGGGGAACCAAAACCGAAGCCTACGCTCCATCCATACCATGGATTGTAGCGGACAGAAAATCCGTATGTGTAATGGTGATGGTAGTAGTGGCCTCCATACCATGGATTGTAATAATAGCCAGTACCATAAATTACGGTAGGTCCATACACGTAAGAACCATAGTAACCAGGAGTATATCCTACATAAACCACCGTAGGAGACGTCTCGTAGATATACACATACTTGGTATTGTATTGCGGGTTTTCTGCTGGTATTTTCTCTATTTCTTCCGGTCGTTCATCCGCTACTATCCATGGCCCTTTTGGTGAAGTTGCCCTAAACCAAACCGCATTATCACATAGAAAATAGGTGTCTTTATCTTTGAACACGGCGCTTTCTGTATTTACGGCATATTCTAGTTTTAAACCTTTTACACTTTTAAATTCCGGTTGGCCGTTATATGCCACGGTAGATGCTTTTGTATCTCTATTTACTGCAGCAGTCTGGGGAATCTGAGCATCATATACCGCACTTTGTGCTTCAGGGGTACCTGCAACATTACTCAGAATACCAGCTTTCTTGCTGTCTGATGGAATTTTTTGGAAATCTTCAGGTAAATCTTCTGAAGCTACATAGGTCCAATTGGCTTTTAAATCCTTTGTTGTAAACCAGCGACCAGAAACTAGGACAAAGTAAGTTTGGCTAGATACATTCATAAAAATATCACTTTTTGTATTTTCCACAAAAAGAAGGTTGGTGTTTTGTATGGGGCTATACTTTGGCTCCCCTTCAAAAACGATAAGCTCCGTAGGTTCCGTAGCCAATTCAATTTTTGGCGCCTTACCGTTATACGCTTCAACCGCTTCATCGCTTTCTTCTATTTTCTTCGGTTCGGCTTTCTCTGCAATGGACTTTACCTTAGACGGTACTTTATCCGTATTTTTCCATGGACCGGTTGCCGCTGTAGACTGGTACCAGAATTCACCTCCTTTTAGATAGTAGGTATTATTCTTATTTTTTTTAATGATTAAGGCACCGGTATTTTCTACTAAGGCATAGCCTTTCTCTGCATCTTTAAGCACTGGTTCGCCATCAATAAGTATCAAGGCAGTGGGCTCATTTGCAAAACGTATTCTAGGCGGGTCATTTTTTAAATCAGCCGGTGTGATGCTGACTTCATCCAAACTGGCTAACAACTCGTCCAATGAAAAGGCTATATTCCAATTTGGAATTTCCTTGTTAATTAACCCTTGGAGTTGTTGTTTCTGTGTATCAGTTACTTCTTCTGAAAGCCGCACTTCATCAACCTGCACAGATGTTAGCAGAGCCTGCCTACTTTCACGATCAACATCCAGCAAGGAGGTTGTCCAAAGCATCCCAAAAACAGGTTCTTTACCTTCTTGTTTCACAGCAAATGCTAAATTTGATTTTAATTGATTGTCAATATAGCTGGCGTTTTCTGGTTGGTATAAGGATATGGTATAATCACCAGCTTCAATATTCTTAGGCCAGTCGTTTACATTAGGTTCCTGAGCCTGTAATCCTTGTGTAAAAAGAAACAAAAGCGCTATACATTTAACTGCGAAATTAGCGGGTTGTGTTCTCGTCAACTTTAATTTGAAAATATTCATTCGTCTGTTATTCTTTAAATAATTGCCTTTATATGATGTCAAATATCGTACTTTTCTCAGTAGCCTCTTGTTGCCTTATTTGTTATCTGTTTTTGCAACGAAAGGCAAACTAAGAGCCAAGCCGAGATAATTACTTCTGTTAGACCCAGCGACAAAACTTTCATCATAAATATCATTGAAGCCTTGGAAATAACGCAATTGTATGTGTATTTCTTTATCAAATTTCTTATTGTAATACACATACCCTGCTTGCACAATCATCCCAAGATCTATTGAATTGGTAACATCTTCTACTGAAGCTTCAAAGTCGCCTTGGTCATTGCTAAAAATTGCCTGACTACCCGTTCTGAAGGAAATCTGCGGCGCAAGCCCAATTTTAAAAGGACTATCTGTAAAACGGTAATTCACGAACACAGGCACGTCTATATAACTAACGGTCAACTCCGTGGACACGTTTTGAAATTTAGCATTTAATTCTAAATCGTTGGAATTCAATGAAAGCGCATCAAACTTTCCACCCCTTCTACTTAAAAAGTAGGCCGTAGGGTGAACGGACCAATGGTCATTAAGTTTTATATTACCGGCAATTCCAAAAGTGATTCCAGCTTTTATACTTGTATTCGCCGTATTTTCGATAGAGGAAAATGGCAATCCTGCTTCTAAACCCACATTAAAATTTTCAGTAGCCACTTTATCTCCAAAAATTAATGCAAAAAGGGCCGCTTGCGCATTGGAATATTGTGTAAACAATATAAAGGCAACCAGGATTAATTTTTTCATTTTCTGAATTATAAGTGTTGTTGTTCTGTTCGCTCTACGATTACTTGATATGCTTCACTGTTGAAATACCTCAATGAATTCTGTAAACCGAAATCACCAATTCGAGTACGTCTCAATTTTAAGTTGCTACCCCTACTTTACTAAAGCTGAATTTACGAGTATCTCTACCACGTTTTCTGCATATAGGGCTGCAGCTGCTTCAAAAGTTCCCGGATCTGTAAGCTTAGACTCACCGGACCAAACTAAAGCTTTTTCAGGTGATACTTCATTAGCATCAAATAGGCGTGTTTCGAGCACATAGCTCTTTTGTTCTCTATAGTAATCAGGCGTATACATCGTATCGTAACCTGAGTATATGTATCCGCCGAACCCATAATTCATCTTGCCCATGGAGGTAGATTGCAAAATATCCTCAGAGTTTACAATTAAAAGCGTACTTACGATTACGCCGTCATAGTTTCCATCTCTTACGGCTGCTACTATCCTTTCTTTAGACATTTGTGTAATATCCTTAACTGGCGGAATAGCTTCCAAACTATTGTGAGCGGTAATACCTTTATTCCCTAACAATTCAACAACCTTATTTTCAAAAACGGTACGACTATCAGCATTTCTGGAAATACCAACTACTAGTATTTTTTCAAATTTCTTACCGGTGTACCCGTCTTTGGTCCAGGTGGATTTCATTGCTGAGCCACAAGATGTTGCGATGAGTAAAACCAATGCACCAGCAACAATTTTTAAAGATTTCATAGCGAAAATTTAGTTTTTCGCAAGGTAGATTTTTTAATTAAAAGGACAAAAATTTAGTTTTACCAAATAAACGCGAAAATAACCAGCTAAGGCACCAAAGGTATATACTACAACATCCTTATTTTCGAGTTAACCAAAAGCTACTTGGTTTTTTTGTTCCTAAATGTATGGGCATATTCGCTTGTTCTAGCTTTTAGCTTCCAAACTGAAAAAGAAAAACTAAAAGTAAACCTGCGTGAATAGGCATAGGAATTATTACATTTGATTTTGGGTACTTAGACTGATACAAATTATGTATTTTACGGGTTCAGGGTTTTTAGCACAGATTACCCAATATAGGTTAATCATAAAATTTCTTACTTACTTTTAACACTAGACTCTTACTAAAAAAAAGCGTTAAAAAAATATGCGGCAGGTTATAAAGTACGGGGTTGGAATTGTATTTCTATTTTTTAGCCTTCTCACATATGCACAAAATGAGAAACCTAAGGTAGCCCTTGTTTTAAGTGGTGGGGGTGCCAAAGGAATTGCCCATATCCCAGTGCTACAAGCGCTGGATTCTTTGGGTATTGTACCAGATATCGTCATTGGCACGAGTATGGGCAGTATAGTCGGTGCGCTTTATTCCATGGGGTATTCTGGCGATAGC
Source organism: uncultured Maribacter sp. (assembly GCA_965367705.1). Taxonomy (GTDB): domain Bacteria; phylum Bacteroidota; class Bacteroidia; order Flavobacteriales; family Flavobacteriaceae; genus Maribacter. The sequence continues at coordinate 6,448 of CBDUKC010000016.1, forward strand.
ATTGCTGCTATTTCTAATGATATGGATTGGAATAGACTCTTTGGAAGCGAAGTTTCTATTAATGCGGTGAGCAATGAAGAAAAAAGTGAATTTAAACGTCATTTGATTGAAGTTGAACTCATTAAGGGACGACCGAAAAAACAATCTGGTCTTATCAACGATCAGAATTTACATTCCTTTTTTAACAAAATCACATATCCCGTACATGACATCACAAATTTCGATGACCTTCCTATTCCTTTTAGGGCCATAGCGGTTGATATTGTACATGGAAAAGAAGTTGTTTTAGACGAGGGATCATTAGTTTTTGCGATGCGTTCTAGTATGTCTATTCCCGCTATTTTTTCCCCTATGGAATACCAAGACGCCTTATTGGTAGACGGAGGTGTATTAAACAACTTTCCTACAGATGTAGCAAAATCCTGGGGTGCCGATATCATTATTGGTAGCGATGTGGGTGGTGGCATGGAGCCCAAAGAAAAATTAGACAACTTAAGCACGTTGGTATTTCAAACAGGCATGCTCGCCAGTAATTTAAAAGTTCCGGCCAATAGAGCCTTGTGCGATGTATTGATAGACCACACGGTACATTTGTCCTATTCTACCGGTAGTTTTGATAAGAATATTGCCATTTTAAATGAAGGTAAAATTGGAACAGAAGAGCAGCTACCTAATTTAGTTACATTGGCAAAACAGTTAGCCCCTTATCCACAGCGCCAACCCATGTTGCTTACCGTACCAAATAAAGTAAGCTTTGATACCATACGCTATACTGGAGTCAGTGAAGACAATATGAATCTGTTAAAAGCACGAGTGAATATTGAACCGAATACGTCTTATGGGATGTCTGACATCATTTCTGCCTCTAACAATGCTTTTGGTACGAATCTATTTGATGGTGTCTCTTTTGAGCTTTTTGATACTGATGAAAATTTAGGTTTACAAATAAAAGCGAAAGAAAAATCTAGCCATCTTTTTAAAGGGTCTTTGCATTATGATTCTTTTCAAGAGGTTGGACTATTTGTAAATTATACCGGTAGAAATGTACTAGGGAATTCTTCGCGGCTTTTGCTGAGTTTAGATATTACCAAGTTTCTACGCTATCGTATGCAATACCAAAAACATATTGGTCTGCAGAAGAATTGGTGGTTTCGTTCTGAGTTTTACGGCCAAAACTTAAACCAACAAACATTTATACGTGGTAATCGAGCCGATGGTGTGGACTATAATTATCATCAAATAGATAATCAACTTAATTTTAATATAGATGCCTTTAAAAATTATGTTGGACTCGGCATAAATTATGAATGGAATGCACTAAAACCAAATATTGACCCTAGTGTTGGGGATAATAATTTTGGTTTAAAAAGCTATAATTTACAAACCCTTGATTTATATGCACACTATGTTCACAATTCTTTGGATAAGCCATTTTACGGTACTCGAGGTGCATTTTTTCTCGCTAAATTAGGAACTTCATTGTCTAATAATGTTGATGCCCAATATCTAGATAACCTTAACATACCCAGTGTTTCAGGGTCTTTAAGTGATTTTACTAAATTTAGTCTCCATTATGAAAAACGAATTCCTATTACTCCAAAAGTAGTTGCTATTTTAGGCGCGTCATCGGGATATTCTTTTTATGATGACACAGAAAGCAATGCTAATTCTTTCCAAGAATTTGGGTATGCAGCTAGGTATTTTTTAGGCGGAAATATTACAAGACCAAGAAAGGATACCTTTATTCTTCCCGGGCTTAAAGAAGATGAATTAGATGTCACTCAATTTACCATGATTAACATGGCCGCGCAGTATAATGCCATGGCAAAAGTATACCTAACTCCTCATTTAAACCTAGGGTCTGTTGGATTTGATACGTTTGATAGTTATACCAATGATTTTTTCTCGCCCAATGGTCAATGGGATGAACAGCGTGCTACAAGTTTTTTAATGACTGCTGGTATTACGGCTTCCTATAACTCCATTTTGGGGCCTATTGATTTTGACCTTTCTTGGGTTAATAATCTAGATAAAACACGTCTCTTTATTGGTGTTGGATATCATTTTAACCGTTCAAATTAAATCTAGTGTCATTACCATTAGCCTTGTGAAGCCTATCTTTTTTAATACTAGTTAAAGGCTTTTCGCTGTAAGCAATTGGTCTAGCATGCGCGCTTAGCACAGCATTCTCCTTTACTTTTGACTGTAGATTAACTACACTTCTACTCATACACCTCTACGACCAACTCTATTTCTACCGCTTGTCCCCTGGGCAGCGATGCCATACCTACTGCAGCTCTAGCATGTTTACCTTTCTCACCAAACACAGCTACCATTACATCTGAAAAGCCATTGATGACCTTTGGTTGCTCTACAAAGGAAGGGTCACAATTAACCATTCCTAATACCTTAACGATACGCTTTACTTTATTTAGATTCCCTAACATGTCCTTAAGCACTGCTAGCTGATTGATGGCCGTCAAGCGTGCGCCTTCATACCCTTCCTCTATAGATACATCTTGCCCTAGTTTTCCTGTTATCTCTGTCCCATCAGCATAGCGCGGTCCTTTCCCTGCCAAAAATATGAGGTTGCCCGCGCGAACTCCATTGACATAATTTGCAACGGGTTGTGGAGGCATAGGAAGGGTAATGCCTAGTTCTACCAGTCTTGCCTCAGGATCATAGTCCGCTTCTGGTTCCGACTGTGCTAAACCTGTTATGGTGGTAAACACGATGCATAGCATAGCTAAAAAATAGGGATGAAAACTTTTCATAATAGTAGTGTTTTGTCTTGGTTAATTTTGTCTTGGTTTAAAATCGGCCGCCTGCCATAAAGGAGTACTGTCGTAGTAATTGCCATTCGTAAGTACCGCTGAGACCGTCCTGATATTTGAGATGTCGACTAAGGGATTCTTATCCAGTATAGCTATATCTGCTTGCTTGTTTATTTCTAATGTTCCTGTTTCTGAATCCATGCCCATTACTCTTGCGGGAATAATAGTAGCGGTTTGTATCGCTTCCAGAGGCGTCAACCCGCCTAGTTTTTGATAGGTCTCTATTTCTAGGTATAAGCTAAAAACTGGAACAAAATTATCAGTACCCGCTACAATCGGAACTCCTGCCCTAAAAAAATCTCCGATGATTTCAGCACCTTTGGTATATCTTGCTACTTCTTTTTTTACTGCATCGGGACGCTTCCCTTTTCGGAATCTTTTACCTTCCCAAAGCTCATACGCTATGCGACCGACATCAGGCTCAACCGTTTCCAATGGTTTACCCTCGGCAGTGTTAAGGAGCAATCTTATGTTCATCGTTGGGTCTAAGGCAATTTTATTTTTCAATAAAAAATCAATTGCGTTTTCAATTCGGTCGGCGGATACTTCAGGGTTTTCTAACATCCCATTTACGGCTTGCGGTTTTGATTTTTCGGGGAAAAGTACGGAGTAAACTGCTCTGTCATGACTGAACATATCCATTCCCAACTCTACGGCATCTTTAATTGTACCTACGGCCGCCGGTATGTGACCGGTAACCGTCATCCCTTTGTTATGAGCTTCCTCCGCTAGTACCTTTAGCACATCAGGCGTTAGGGAGTTGTAGATTTTTATCTGTTTGTATCCATTCCTATGGTACGTGGCAACGACTTCCCGAGCTTCTTCGGCATTGGTAGCCCGTACGATACCATTGCCCTTCGCCCCTGCTCCATCTGTCATTCCTGCCAATAGAATATCGGGGCCTAATAGGCCGTCGTTGGCGATACCATCACGGAATGCGGTTGCAAATTCAATTTCATTTCCATTATCCCGTATCGTGGTAATCCCTCCTGCCAAGTACGCAGGCGCCCATTGGACTTGATTGGAATGTGCATGCATATCCCACAAACCGGGCATAAGTGTCTTCCCAGTTAAGTCAATGACTTTTGCATCATTAGGAACCTCCATAGTGGAACGACTGCCTATGGCTGCTATTCGACCATCTTTGATAATCATTACCATATCCTTTTGAGTGACATCCGTCAATCCGTCTACGATATCACCTCCTACCAACGCAATAGTTTGTGCTTGTTCTCCCTTTAGCTTTTCTGTGTATTCCTTAAGCGCAGCTATTTGCTCTTTAGCATGACCCGATATAAAAATGGGCATGGCTTCTTCATATCCTTTCTTAATAATCTCTCGAATTTGCGTATTTGCTTTTACGAGGGCTATAAGGTTTTTATCGGCATCAAGCCAGATGGTACGACCTCCCCAATTAATACCTTCAACAACATATCTATCCAGGGGTACTTCCTTTCCAGCTATACGGGCAATGTCCTGTCCTCTATACACTATGGAAACTTCGCCTCGCGGCAGGGTTGGAATCTTCAGGGATTTACCTTTCTTAAAACAATACTGATATAGCATCATCTCCATGGCTGCCGGAATGTTGCTATGTAAGGGATAAAACGCACTGGGCGCCTTACTCGTGACCACATCAAAATGTTTTTCCCAGATAGAAACTTGATCACCACTGCGTTCCATTTTGAAAATATTGACCGTATCTTGATTGGCGATGCGCCTACTAAAATAGGATATAGGTGCCAAGTCCATAGTAAGCCGTAATTCTGCGTCTACCCCAGTTATCCTTCCGCGTTCGTTTTCACCTTGAAGGGATTTAACAAGGATAGCCGTTCCTTCGCTTTTAACGCTATAGGTCTCCTCGCCAATTTGTGATTGTCTGCGATAAATAAGGAATGTACCTTCATCATCCACATCTGTCCAACTATTGGCGGTATCCGAACAACCAGATAAAATTAGGAGTAGCAGTATCCATGAAAACCAGTTTAAATGACTTTTACCTACTTCTTTGTACTTCGTTTTCATAATTACATTTTATAACTTCCAATGTTCCTTTTCCTTTAAAATCTGCAATTCGTAAACTGACCTAAGATTTTAAGGTATCTTGAAAAAATCGCAACCAGTTGCCTCCTAATATTTTTTCAATATCTCCTGTACTGAACCCCCGTTTGTCCAAGAGCCGAGCAACATGCCGATAACGATCTGGCGTATCTAATTCTGGAATCCATGGAGGCCATTGCACCTTGTAAGATGGTTTGAATCGAGATAATCTTGGCTCATACCAATTCTTTCGTGTAGCCCCTGTTGCTTCCAATCCTTGAACCGCAAAATCGGCCGCAACTCCTACATGATCTATTCCCCCTACCTTAACAGCATGTGCTATATGGTTTACATAGGTTTCCAGTGTGGTTTCGGTACCCAAATTGGGTCCTATCATATACCCAAGAGAGATAATACCCATTACTCCGCCTTTATCTGCCATAGCTCTAATCTGTTGGTCTGTTTTAGCTCGTGGATGATTTTTGTGTAGGGCTTCACACATGGAATGGTTAATCGATACCCCTACCTTACTAAATTTGATACCATCATTCGTGGTCGCTTGTCCGCAATGTGAAAGGTCAACGATAATACCCAGTTCATTCATCCGCTCCACCACTTCTATTCCATAGTCAGATAATCCAGCATTGGTTCGTTCCGTACATCCATCCCCAACTAGATTTCGTTCGTTATAGGTTAGCTGCATCCATCGGGTACCCGCTTGATAAAGGATATCCATATTGTCAATGGACTTTTCGAGCGGGGTGGTATTCTGAAAGCCCATCATCACCGCCACCTTAGTTTCTTTCTTTGCGCGAATAAAATCATCAGCACTCGTTGCTGTGATAAACCGATCAGGGTTATCCTTGATCCGCATGTGCCAATCTGATAAAGATGCCAGCGCTCTTTTAAGACTCCCCGAATCCAACGAAGCATTAAAGCCTGTATAACCAGATTTGGCGAGTGCCTCGTCCGCTACTTCGTCCCAATTTCGGGTAATGACAATACCATCGATAACAATAGCCTTATCATATACGTCATCAATCTTCTCATATAACAAGGATGACGCAAAAGGATTAGCGTTCCCTCTAGCTAGACTGCTCAGCACCTGTTGCGGGATAAGTGCAACGAGAGGCACTATTTTAACGAAGTTTCTACGACTGGTCTTCATAAGCTATTTTGCTAGTTAATTTACTACTATTCTATGTGACTTCGACGGCTTGTCCAAGTTTTTCTATCCATTTTAGTAAGGGATGGAAGAGATATTACGCTAGCTTTTGGAATTAAGAAAATCTTTAGACAACCTATACATTATGCGTTTTCCCTTTTACTGTATTGAATTCCAAAATATACCCAGGGTCTTTTACTTCTACTAACAATACTTAAATGCTCCTTTAGTCTTATTCTCCTTGTATCTGGCGAGTTCCGCTTCTATTTTTTTACCTGTTTTAGTAATGGCCAAACCGCCTAGTCCAGTACATCTAAGGGTATGGGGAATAGCATCCCCGACATGCTTCATGGTTTCGATAACTTCGTCTAAGGGAATTACCTGATCATAATCGGACAATGCCATATTTGCACATGAAATTGCTGTAGAGGCCGCCATTACATTACGGTTTAAACAAGGTGCTTCTACCCGATCACCAATGGTATCACAAATAAGGCCCAAGGAACTCTGCAAGGCCATGGAAGCTGCAGCTAAAGATTGAGCCAAGGTGCCCTCTTTCAGTACTACGACCCCTGCAGCTGCCATTCCGGAAGCAGAACCACATTCACCCATACAACCGCCAACCTCAGCAGAAAACGTAGCATGCTCTGTGATAAATACACCAATTAGACCAGCGGCCAGCATCGCTTTTACCATTGCGTCCCTAGAAAGCTCCAAAGTATGGGCCGTTCCAATCAATGTTCCCGGTACCGCACCACAAGAGCCTGCCGTGGGAGCGGCAACGATTACACCCATGGAGCTCTTCACTTCCATCATGGCAGAAGTATACATCACGCAATTATTCAATACATCACCCGGTACCAATTTTTTTTCCTCCAATTTCTTTTTAAAGATCAGCGACTGCGGTCCAAGGATCCGGTCATCATAACTTGTTCCCCTTAATCCAGCGGCAATGGAATTTGCCATAATATCTACGATGGCACCCATACGGTCCAACACTTCTTGTGGAAGAATATTTCCGCGTGTACTTTCATATTCAAGGGCAAGCTCCCATAGGTTTAAATTTTTACCGGTATTGAACTTCAGCATTTCCTCGACCGTAATAAATGGAACTTTTAAGTCTTTCCTTGATTTGATAGGGAGCACGGGAGCAATAGCTTTTACAGCCAAAACAGAATCAAAAGTAGACACGGTTTTAAGTAGTTCCTTTTGCTGACTCGCATTGGAACGTATTGAAATAAAATGAGAAGACCCCTTGTGTTGTTCTGCTTCACCAAGGTTTAAGTTAACTATCGTGTCATACATGTCAATTTCAGATGCTATATACAGTAGGGTTACAAAAAAACCGCCCAGCATAGAAAGCTGTGCCCCATCTATCGCTATAATCTCTATCATTCCCCCTCCTGTAGAAAGTCCTATAACCTCATGTGTTTCTTTTTGGCTCCGTAAGGTAATCTTGTAGGTATTGGGATGATCTGCGCCAATATCATGGATATCAATTTTTATTTTTATCCCGGCATCGGCAATATGTTGTTCATAATCCTTTAAGCGTTCATCATCAGCGTCCCAACCTAAAAATCCACCAAAGAGACCCATATCCGAACCTTGGCCTTCGTGCGTAGTGGCTAAAGAGCCATTGGGGTCAAACTCTATGTAGACGTCTTCAATCTCGCCTTCCATTAAATCCCTGCATATTCTTCCAATTCGTAAGGCAGCTGCACAATGCGAACTGGATGGTCCTCTCATTACGGGGCCAATAACGTCATTAAAAATACTGGGGTATGATTTCATGTTCTTTGATTTAATAAGAATAGCTTTAAAATTACTAAATTCAATCGCTCATTTGAACGATTCATACGAATTAGAATAAAATCGCACCCCCTTTGATAAAAAACGGGAAGAATGTAGCGTTTACATTATTAATCTATTGCTTTATCGATGCACTAGTGAAGTACATCAAATTAATATATAACAGCCATACCATGATCAAAACAAAAATTTATTTTACCCTCTTCCTTAGCTTGCTCATCAGCTTTTTCTGTACCGCACAAGACAAGGCAGAATTAGCCCTTGCCGATATCTATAAGAACGGTAGCTACGCGCAACAAGGTTTTGGACCTGTTAGATGGATGAAGGATAATAAAGGCTACTCCACTTTAGAAGAAAATAGCGAAGTAGGCGGAAGCGATATCGTAACCTATGGTGCCAAATCAGGAAAAAGGAGTGTTATCGTTTCTGCCTCAAAATTGATACCTACGGATGAAAAACAACCGCTGAAAATAGCCGATTACCAATGGTCAGAAGACAATAGCAAACTCCTTATATTCACCAATACAAGAAAAGTGTGGCGGTACCATACCCGTGGAGATTATTGGGTGTTGGACCTAAAAACGGGCAATCTAAACCGTTTGGGGAAATCCTTGCCCCAAACCACGCTCATGTTCGCAAAATTTTCACCTGATGCTTCCAAGGTAGGCTACGTGAGTGAACTGAATATATACGTAGAAACCCTTTCGGACCAAAGTGTCCTGCCACTCACCACAGATGGCGGCGGCGATACCATAAACGGTACCTTTGATTGGGTCTATGAGGAAGAGTTAAATTGCCGTGACGGATTCCGTTGGAGTCCCGATGGTGAAAACATTGCCTATTGGCAATCGAACACCAAAGGGGTAGGTACGTTCTACATGATTAACAATATCGACTCCATTTACTCCAAACCCCTACCCATGCCCTACCCTAAGGTAGGAACCACCTTATCTTCAGTAAAGGTTGGTGTTATTCCCGCAGCTGGCGGAACAACCAAATGGTTCGATATTCCAGGGGATCCCAGAAATAATTACTTGGCACGGATGGATTTTATTCCTAATTCAAACGAGGTTATGATTCAGCAATTAAACCGACCACAAAATACGAACACAGTTTGGGTAGGCGACACCAAATCCATGAAGATAGGCACCATATTGACAGAAAAGGAAGCCGCGTTTTTGGATATTCATGACGATATACGTTGGTTAGACAATGAGAAATACTTTACCTGGTCCAGCGAACGCGACGGTTGGCTCCATCTATACAAAGTCTCTCGCGATGGCACCGAAATCACAGCGATTACCAAAGGAGAATTTGATGTCGTGAATATTGACAATATTGATGCAAAAGGTGGCTTTGTCTACTATATCGCTTCTCCAGATAATTTCACCCAACGATACCTCTATAGAAGCCGTATCGATGGCAAAGGAAAAGCGGAACGGATTACGCCGGTTAGTAACTCCGGTCAGAATAGATATCAAATTTCTTCCGATGCCAAATGGGCCATACAAACTTTTGAAAATGCTACTACACCACCTAGATTTTCACTGGTAAGTCTGCCTGCTCATAAAGAGATTAGGGTATTGGAGGACAACCGACAACTAAAGAAAAAGTATGATGGCTTGAACCTGAACCCCAAGGAATTCGTTAAAGTAAATATTGGAGATGCTATTCTGGATGCATGGATGATCAAACCAAAAGATTTTGATGCTTCTAAAAAGTATCCGCTCTTGTTCTTTGTGTATGGTGAACCTGCAGGGGCTACCGTTCAAGATAATTGGGGTGGTGGCAGTCTATGGGATCAGTATATGGCGCAACAAGGTTATGTGGTCATGAGTGTTGACAATAGGGGAACAAAAACGCCTAGAGGTCGCGATTGGCGAAAATCGATTTACGGACAGATTGGAATCCTAGCATCTGAAGATCAATCAAAATCAGCTAAAGAAATCCTAAAAACCTATGATTTTTTAGATTCGGAACGTGTAGGTATTTGGGGATGGAGCGGTGGCGGTCAAATGACCTTAAACTGTATGTTCCGTTATCCAGAAATCTATAAAACAGGTCTTGCAGTTTCCTTTGTATCCGACCAAAGATTATACGACGCCACGTACCAAGAACGCTATATGGGTCTATTGACCGATAATGCAAAAGGGTATCATGACGGATCACCCATCAACTTTGCTCAAAATTTAGAGGGCAATCTTATGATTATTCATGGTACGGCAGATGATAATGTTCATTATCAAACCTTTGAAATGTTAACGGACCGCTTGATCAAACACAATAAAATGTTCCAAATGATGTCCTACCCTATGCGCTCACATTCCATTCGCGAAAGAGAGAATACGTCTTATCACTTAAGGCAAACGATGGATAAATTTTGGAAGGAAAACTTACCAGCGGACAAAAAATAGGCAGGCCATTTATCTTGATAATGATTAAAAACTGATTTTATATGTTTGAAAAATCCGAATATATTGCACGAAGGAAGGCCCTGAAAAAAGAAATGAAAAGTGGAGTTTTGCTTTTTCTAGGGAACCAAGAAAGCAGTATTAATTATGGAGATAATTGGTATCCCTTTAGACAAGACAGTACCTTCCTATACCTTTTTGGTCTGGCACACCCAAACCTCAACGCGATTATAGATGTAGACAATGATACCGAAATCATTTTCGGAGACAACCTTTCTATCGATGACATTGTTTTTATGGGTCAGGAAACAACCTTGGAAGACCGGGCCTTGGAAGTAGGGATTTCAAACGTACAAAGCTCCTCTGATCTACCTAGCTATATCAATAAAGAAAAAGATCGTACCCTTCACTTTATTCAGCCTTACAGGCCTGAGCATGAAATCACATTAGCTTCCCTTTTTCAATCGAAGACTCTCAATTTTAAGGAAAAGGCATCCATTGCATTGATTAAAGCAGTTGTAAAACTACGCAGTATCAAGTCCAATTCCGAAATTATAGAAATTGAAAAGGCTGTGAATACGACCGTACTCATGCAGTATCGTGCTATGGAAGTTACCGAGCCGGGAATATCTGAATCGGATGTGTATGGGGAGATTTGTAAAATTGCACTTTCCTATGGACACGGCACTTCTTTCCCGCCTATTACGACCATCAACGGACAAATTCTTCACAATCATTATAGGAAAAACATCTTAAAGTCGGGCGACATGATGCTTTGCGACTGCGGCGCGGAAAACCATTCCAATTACGGTGGGGATTTAACGCGTACCTTTCCCGTGGACACACGCTTCACAGCAAAGCAAAAGGAAATCTATGATATCGTTTATGCGGCCTATAAAAATTCCGTAGCTGCCTTAGGACCCGGACAATTATTCAAGGATGTTCATCTGATCGCCTGCAAATCTATTGTGCAAGGTCTCATTAAGATAGGGCTGATGAAAGGCGATGCTGCCCAAGCGGTAAAAGCCGGTGCCCACACCATTTTTTTTCAATGCGGTTTAGGCCATATGATGGGGCTAGACATACACGATATGGAAAACCTTGGCGAGGAATATGTTGGCTATACCGAAGACCTAAAACAAAGCACCGAATTTGGTTTTAAATCCCTTAGACTAGGAAAAGCATTGAAAGCCGGAATGGTGCTCACCGTAGAGCCTGGAATTTATATGATCCCCGAGCTTATCGCCTTGCGAAAAAGTCAGAACAAGTTTCTTGATTTTATCAATTATGACACCGTAGAAGCATACCATGATTTTGGGGGTATCAGGATAGAAGACGATTTCTTAATCACCAAAGATGGGTATAGATTATTAGGAAATCCATTACCTACAACATCACACGAAATAGAGGAATTTAGAAGGTCGAAAGTACGGATGTCGTAGACTTAATTTTTCCATTGCGATGAAGATATTTGAACCTGGCATAAGGCTTAAAGCCTGTAATAACTAATTATGTCAAAATGCAACGAACCGAAACACTATTTTTAAGCGATAAAATTAATTGCGCTAAGGGTCAAATACCCGTTCCTGCGTTCTTAAATTAAAAACATGTCCAGCGAAATATATAGAAGGTGCCCTAATTGTGGAAAAATGTCTTTAAATCAGGACTATTGTCCGGCATGTGGAAGCATCATCAATATCACTTTAAAACGTGAACTGGAACGAAAAGAAAAAGCAAGTCAAAGGATAAAGAAACGTAACGACCCAAAAAAGAAAAGTGCTGTTACGCTGTTCTTGGAAAACGTAAAGGACCACGATAATATATTTATCAAGTATATAGCCCGCTTCTTTTACGGTATTTGGATTATTGTTCTTGCTATAGGTTCTTTTTTAGCATTGCTGTTTAGTTATATCGCAGCCTAACATCCATTATTCGAAACCTAGTGTCGTATGCTTCTGTTAATTCTTAAACGTTTCTACCTTCCTTTTTTTTCTGTATTGGGCCTTACCATTTACATGGCACAAAAACTTATGTTCCCATTGCCCTTATTTGCGAACAATTACTTGAATGACTTACTTTGTATGCCCATTGTATTGAAACTATGCCAATATGCAGTTCGGTTCATCAAGAAGGATAAACACATCGTTATTCCGATAAAAATTTCATTTACGCTTACGGTTTTATATGCGATATATTTTGAGTTGCTACTTCCAAAATTCACTGACCGGTATACGGCTGATTTTATTGACGTTATCTTATATTTTATAGGATTATTGTTTTATATATGGATAGAAAATATGCCAATAAGGAACCGTCTGGAAGCAATGGATAAAGGCGTCACTAGTTTGTAAGTTATTTTTAACTTTTTAAAGGATTCTTTGATTTCCCTTTCAAAATAACGAATGGCTTATTGTTATATATCTTAAACACTATGGAACAACGAATAATTGTACATAAAGGGATTGTGCATTTCTATATTTACATTTTAGGCGGATACTAACTACGATTTCAACAATGTCACTGCTTCTATATCCTTACATTTATCTGGTATTTAATCTCAGTAACGTAATTCAAAAATGGCTCCCATTTAGCATGAAAATGTTTTTTATCTATGGAGTAACAAGCCTAGCTGTTATAACTATAACTACTAAGCTAGAATAGTCATTATAATCAATAAAATACAGGCTTTGAACGGTATCAACTAAATATTTTCATGTACTTTTAGTCAAAGTAAGAAATTCTAATTATAGATATTAGTTAGTTAAATAATGCAAATACTAAATACAAGTTTATTTAAGCCTGAAATCAGCTCAAGCCACTTAAAACGAGAAAGGTTGAGTTGGCTTTTTAGTGCAAACTTGGATAAAAAAATTCACCTTGTTATAGCGCCCTCTGGCTATGGTAAAAGTTTGGCAATTAGCCATTGGTTAGAAAGTATAACCATTAAATATTCATGGCTTTCTTTAAATGACAACTTTAATGATATTCAAGGTTTCTTAGCACATTTACATAGCGGTATAAACAAGCAATGTCCCAATGCTTTAACGAAACTACTTCCTATTATTTCTGCTTTGAGATTACCAGATATTAATTACATTGCAAACGTACTTAGCAATGAATTGCTCGAGATTCCTAATAAATTAATTATTGTTCTTGATGATTATCATGGGATTAGCAATCAAGAAGTACATGATTTAATACATATACTCCTATCCAATTTACCCGATAATATTAGAGTGGTAATTAGTTCTAGAAAAACGCTTCCTTTCAATAGCTCAAAATGGATTGCCTATAATGAAGTTCATGAGGTTACTCTTAATCATTTAAAATTCAATATGGAAGAATTTGAGACACTTTCTTCAAAGCTCTTAAAAGACACCATAGATAAAAATTACGAAAAGGAACTTTTTGAATATTCCGAAGGTTGGATAGTAGGCATACTTTTACTATTGAAAAATATAGCAACCCAACCCAAATGGCACCAAAATTCAAGTCAGAACTTATTTAGACAGTCACATATTGTAGACTATGTAAATCATGAACTTTTAGCTTCAGAAGAATTGCTAACCAAGCGGTGTTTGGTTATTGCTTCTTTATTTGACAGATTTACACTAAACATGGTAAGCCAATTATATGCTGAATTAGATTTAAAAAAAAGTGCTTTTAAATGCATTGAGACTTTATCAGATGACGGATTTCTCAAATCGTTTTTTCTAATACCATTAGATAATACTAAAACATGGTTTCGGCTACACCATTTTATGAAACACTTTTTAGAATTTCAATCAAAGGAAGTCTTCTCTAAAAGTGAACTAAAAAAAATATTCAAATCGGCAAGCCATTATTTTGAAGAAAAAGAATTCATTGACGAAGCCATTCAGATAGCTATTAAAGGTGACCATACAGCGCTAGCTATTGATATTATACATAAAAATAGAGACCTAAATCTAAAGCAAGAGAATTTTCTACGCATTAAAAGATGGTTTGAACTTATTCCTTTTGAGGCAGTACAACTTAACCCACCAATGCTAATTTTGCGTACGATTCTCTTTGAAAGCCTAGGAGATTTTGAAAGTATGTTCAATGATTTAAAGCAAGCTAAGGTTTTATTGTTTGATAAGAAGGAAAGTAATGCTGAAAGCAATATAATAGGTGAGTATTATGCCATGCAATCTGGTGCAGCATTTAAAAAGGGGAATCTTCAATTATCGATTACAGCATCACGAAAAGCCATAGATATGTTATCTCCTGAGAACACTTACATGTATGATTATGCCATTGCCCATTTTGTTTTTGCAAATAATAAACTAAACAGAAATGCGAAAGCAGAAAATTTGTTAAACACTCTTGAAGCACAGCTGCCAAAATCAAATCATACGCAATTGGCCCATTTGAAACTAATACGGGCCATGCACTATTCATATAACGCAGATTTTGTTAAAAGTAAATCTTCTGCATTCATTGCAAAAGTTGTGAGTGACACAAAATCTTTAAAAAAGAGCCAACTAATGGCTTATACTTTTTTAGCTTCAAGCGAGTATATGCATAATAGTATTGATAGTGCACTTTGCTCAGTAGAGCAAGGCTTGTCATTTAACTATACTGGACACCCTTTCTATTCCATAAAACTTCATTTTCTGAGAGCACAATGTTTTTTAGTGCAACAAGACTATAAAAAAGCCGAAATGGCTATTAACGAAATGAATTCGTTTGCCTCGCAGTTTGGAATTAAAGATTATGAAGATTTCTCTAAATTATTGACATCAGAAATTCATTTACAACAAAACACCATAGATGTAGCGTATAACAACATAAAAAATATAGAACTAAATAACCAACAGCTCACTGCCTATTTTAATTATTATCCAAGATTAACTAAGGCAAAATTATTGCTTTTTGATGGGAAATATCAGGACCTCCAGAAAGCAGAGCACATGCTTTTAGGGTATTTAACAGATACATTTAATAAGAATATCTTAATACAAGTAAAATGCTTGCAAGCTATTCTTTACCATAAAAAAAGTAAAACTAAAAAGGCAATTGAATTGTTAAAAGAAACTTTGGCGCTTTCAGAAAAGGGTGGTGGCATTCGGTTCTATCTTGACTTGGCTCCGGAAATGAGGTTGTTGTTTAATCAATTAAAAAAGCAGGATAGAGAACCTGAGTTTGTAAATGAAATTATGCTGCAATTGCAAGCTCCAAAAAGTATTTTAAAAACCTCACCAGAAAAAGCAACAACTGCAACAGCATATAGCAACTTAAATACCAAAGAATTAAAGATTTTGAATCTGGTAGCCAAAGGGTATACTAATCTTGAAATCGCAAGAGAATTAGACTACTCACAAGGTACCATAAAGACCTACTTGTCTACTATCTATAAAAAAATTGGTGTCAAAAATAGGGTTCAGGCCATTACCATTTTTCAGAAGAATAAAACCATATTTTATTCAGGATAAGTGTAATTGGGTTTATTACATTCTTTTTAAGCCAAAAAATTCGTTAAACACAATATAAAAAGCACTTTCAAGTATCCATTTTACTGATATTAGACAGTAAAAGCAAAAAATGAAATTTAGCTTTACGGTTACAAATATAATTTTCATTTTAACATAATACATTGAAAAAAAGTGTATTAAAAATATATAATTCTACATTCCTTTTTTATAGTCTTAGAATACATTAAACAATACTAACAAATCTTTAACAAAGTTGCATTCTTCCCCTTTTGTTCTTAAAACTAACTAAAGTCAATTTTACCCTACAGGTTTTAACGGTAATTTAAAAGCTTACCATGACTTATGGGTGAATAGTCTATTTAAATTAAAACGATAAAACGAAGAAAATGAAAAAATTATTGGTTCTAGGTGTTCTACTTCTACTGAGTATAAATCTTAATGCACAAGAAAAAGTGCAAACTACAATCATCAAAAACGCCAATATTTTTGATGGTGTGAATGAAAAACTGATTACAGGCTCTGATGTTCTTGTAGTAGGTAAACTCATTAAAAAAATAGG
>CBDUKC010000017.1:0-21078 GCA_965367705.1 uncultured Maribacter sp.
AATAACATCACCAAACCGTTCTGTAATTTCCACTTATCCTCGGCAGCAGAAATATATTGATCGATCATAATTTGGGCACCATTGCTGAAATCCCCAAACTGCGCCTCCCATATTGTTAAGGTATTCGGACTCGCCATGGCATAGCCATAATCAAAACCTACCACCGCGTACTCCGATAAAAGCGAATTGTATATTTGAAACTTACCTTGGTCTTCACCAAGATGGTTTAATAACAAGACTTCTTCCTCACTTTCCTCTACCTTCATTACCGCATGCCTGTGAGAAAACGTACCTCTTTCCACATCCTGTCCTGACATCCTTACACCAAATCCTTCTTGTAACAAGGACCCGTAAGCCAAAAGCTCGCCCATGGACCAATCTAGATTATCGGTCTCAAAGAACATTTTTCTGCGATCGTTAACCAATTTCTCTACTTTTCGGAGGAATTTTTTCCCCTCTGGCAATTTGGTAATTATCTTAGCTACCGCTGTAAGCTTGTCTTTGTCACAAGTGGTATCTACTTTTTCCATCATCTCCCACTCGCGAACGTTGGAAAAACCTTTCCACTCGTCGGCCATAAAAGGGGTAATCTCTGTTTTATCCTCTCTACGGGAAGCATCCAACTTTTCTTCTAATGCTTCTTTATATTGATGCTCCAATTCCGCTACGTAACCTTCGTTTATTATGCCCTCGGCAATTAAGCGCTCTGCGTAAATATCTCTCGGGTTCTTATGTTTAGCAATTGCCTTATATAATTTTGGCTGGGTAAATCTAGGCTCATCACCTTCATTGTGCCCATATTTTCTATACCCTAATAAATCTATAAAAACATCGCGCTCAAATCGCATGCGATATTCTAAAGCAAAAAGCGATGCGTGTACCACGGCTTCTGCATCATCTGAATTTACATGCAGTACTGGGCTTAAGGTTACTTTTGCTACATCTGTACAATAGGTAGATGATCTCGCGTCCAAATAATTAGTCGTAAAACCAATTTGATTGTTCACTACAATATGTATGGTACCTCCAGTTCTATAGCCATCTAAATTAGCCATTTGCACTACTTCATACACTAATCCTTGGCCAGCTATAGCGGCATCTCCATGCACAACGATAGGTAAAACCTTAGAGAAATCCTCGTGGAAATGATCATCCTGCTTTGCTCTTGCTATCCCTTCTACGACAGCACCTACCGTTTCCAAATGAGATGGGTTTGGCGCTATGTTCATTTTTATTTTGTTGCCGTTATCCGTAATACGATCGGATGTCCATCCTAAATGGTATTTTACATCACCGTCAAAAATCTCCTGCTCATAATCCTTACCATCAAACTCGCTAAAAATATCTTTTGCCGACTTACCGAAAATATTGGTAAGCACATTTAATCTACCCCTATGGGCCATACCCATTACGAATTGCTTCACGCCCATTTCTGCGGCACGCTCCACAATGGCATCCAATCCGGGAATTAGAGATTCATTACCTTCTAACGAAAAACGCTTTTGACCAACATATTTCGTATGTAAAAAACCTTCAAAAGAAACAGCTTGATTTAACTTTTTAAGGATGTGTTTCTTGCGGTCTGGACTAAATTTTGGATGATTGTCATTAACATTGATCCAATCCTGAATCCACTTTACACGCTCTGGTTTCCTTATATACATGTACTCCACACCAATAGCATCACAATAAATACTAGTTAAATGCGTAATGATTTGCTGCAGGGTACTCGGACCTATGCCAATAATATCGCCTGCGTTGAAGATAGTTTGCAGATCGGCTTGTGTAAGACCGAAATTTTCTATTTCTAGATTAGGCACGTATTGTCTTCTGTCTCTAACAGGGTTAGTTTTGGTAAACAAATGGCCTCTACTACGGTAGCCATCTATTAAGCGTATTACCTGAAATTCTTTCTGAAGGGATTCCGGCATTTCAACCTGGCTCCCATTAACCATTGAGGTTACACGTTCATCACTAAAATTCAGCTCTTCCCCAGCACTTTCCATACCAAAATCAAAACCTTGAAAAAAGGCTCTCCAACTTGGCTCAACACTATCGGGATTGACTAAATACTTCTCATATAGCTCTGAAAAAAACGAGGTATGCGCTGCATTTAAAAAGGAATATTTATCCATGAATTACTTTCTGTATCTTTAGAATAAATTTCAACAAAAATACAACATTTACAATATTTAAAGGAAAGTTCTGATTTAATATTCATAAAAATGAAAGTTTCTCACAAAAACACCCAAAATCTTCTTAGAAATTACTTTTTAATCCTATTGGGTCTTATGTTTTTCCATTTTTCTCAAGCGCAATATACTACTGGCGGCGGTGATTTTTGGAGTCAATTACGCTATGGAGGAGGAATTGGACTAGGCTTTACTAATGGTGGTTTTAATGCATCTATATCACCAAGTGCTATATACCCAGTAAGTAATGAGTTTGCAACTGGAGTAAGCTTAAATGTGAACTATGCTGAGTTTAATGAGGATCGATTTTTAGCCTATGGAGGAAGTCTAATCTCCCTTTACAATCCCATCCCGCAACTACAGCTATCAGCAGAATTAGAGCAATTAAGAATTAACCGGACATTCAGGGGCTTTCCTGAGGACGTTGAAGAAAATTATTGGTCACCAGCTTTATTCTTGGGATTAGGCTATACCACAAGAAATGTAACCGTAGGACTACGATATAATGTGCTTTACGATGAAAGAGATAGTATTTATGCGGACGGGCTATTACCTTTTGTTAGGTTCTATTTTTAGTCTTTTGTGCTGTATTTTTTCTTTAAGGCTACTTTTTGCAGTTCTCGTTTGAGAATTAAAAACGTTACCTGTTCTGCAACGTCTACCGTATTTGTTATTTTAAGATCTTTAAATACTCGCTCCGGAATATCTATGACATACATCAGGTTTAAATATGCAGAAAAACGCTCCATTAGTAGCAGGTATATTTTTTCTCGAATAGCAATCTGAAGTTCTTTTGGCTGGGGATTATCACCCAAGACAATTTCAAGATTTACTCGGGTAAAATCCTTCTTTACCTGTACTACCAAAGCCTCGTACAAACCTCGGGCCATAGCATAGGCCAATACACTGTTACTATCCAAAAAATCAGGAACTTCCATAATAAACCGTTCTACCTACCCCTTGCTACTGTTTGTACACGACACCGTTTTTCATTACAAAGCTTACAGATTCCAAGGTCCTTACATTACCAACCGGATTCTCGTCTACGGCAACAATATCGGCTAAATACCCAGATTTTAAAATCCCAAGTTCATTCTCCATACCTAGTAATTGCGCAGGGGTAGTCATTGCAGCCTGTAATGCAGCCACAACGGGCATACCGGCTTCGTGCATATATGTAAATTCTTTACCGTTATCACCATGAGGAGAAACTCCGGCATCGGTACCGAATGCGATAGGGACTCCTTTTTCATAAGCCCGTTTAAAATTCTTTTCGCTGATGGGTCCTATTTCTTTTGCTTTTTTAGCTACGACGGCTGGAAGAAAATTAGGGATTTCTGCCATGGCGGCGGCAGCCTTACCTGCAGATATAGTAGGAACCAAATAGGCATTGTGCTTGATCATCAATTCCATGGTAGGCTCTTCCATTAAGGTTCCATGCTCAATAGTCTTTATACCTGCAATGATAGCCCTTCGCATACCTTCGTCCCCATGTGCATGGGCGGCTGTAAGCATTCCGTAGTCCTTGGCCGTTTCCACTATCGCCTTTAATTCTTCGGTAGTAAATTGTGGGTTTTGACCGTTTTTAGCAACGCTCATTACCCCACCGGTTGCCGTTATCTTTATCACATCCGCTCCGTTTTTGTACCGTTGACGAACAGCTTTTCTAGCATCTTCAGGTGAATTAACAACACCTTCTTTAGGTCCCGGATCATGCATCAATTCGTTTCTGACACCATTAGTTGGGTCGGCATGGCCTCCCGTTGTGGCAATAGCCTTTCCCGCAGTAAAAATCCTAGGCCCCATTACAACACCTTTATTTATTGCTTTTCCCAAGGCAATATTAACCCCAGAACCACCTAAATCCCTAACTGCCGTAAAACCGGCCATAAGCGTGCGTTTCGCATATACGGTAGACTGGAAGGCAACATCCACATCGTTCTTAGTAAAGCGATCCAAGTATCTAGATGGGCTTGATTCTCCTTCGATATGGACGTGCATATCTATAAAACCCGGGAGTACCGTCTTTGAACGCAAGTCTACTACACTATCAGTACTAGTCCCCGACAAATACCCTTTTTCAATACTTTTAATTTTGTTGCCCGATACCACAATAGTACGTTCACTTAAAAACGTTCCTTTTTCCGAATCGAATAGTTCGCCACATTGTAAATACGTATCCTGAGCAAAAATGTGCATAGCACCTAGAACGAACATTAAAAATATAATCTTGTTTTTCATCTGGTTTAATTTATTTTCTATTGATTATGATTCGGTTATATAACTAGTTCATCAACCAAGCTGAACAGTAGTTGGCTTCAATTAACCTAATTTGACTCGTTCAAAAAAACGCATTAAGGAATGACCTCATCCAAACAAAACAAAAAGAGGAAGAAATATACGTTATTTCTTCCTCTTTCTCATTATAAGTTAAGCGTGGCTTTATTTTCTGATTTTCTGCTCCCAGACCCAGGCAGATTTCATAGCCTCGTCTAAGCTGTATTCCGATTTCCATCCTAAAACCTTATTGGCCTTAGTAGTATCGGCATAAGCGGTTGTTATATCACCTGTACGCCTTTCTACTATTTTGTAGTTCAATTTTTTTCCGGAGACCCTTTCAAAACTCTGGATTGCCTCTAAAACCGTGCTTCCGGTTCCTGTACCAACATTGAACACTTCATAATTTTCAGTATTCTTCCCTGATATTAATCTTTCCAAAGCCACAACATGTGCTTTTGCCAAATCTACCACATAGATATAATCACGAACACAGGTACCATCCGAAGTTGGATAATCATCTCCAAAAACGGACAATTGGTCTCTAAGACCGATTCCCGTTTGTGTAATAAAAGGAATTAGATTTTGTGGCACGCCTACTGGAAGCTCCCCGATTTCGGCACTTGGATGCGCGCCCATAGGATTAAAATAACGCAATGCAATGGCATGTAATGTTGGTGTCACCTTACAGGTATCAGCAATTATTTCTTCTCCCATTTGCTTGGTGTTACCGTACGGCGATTCTGCTACTTTTACAGGGGCATCCTCGGTAATGGGCATTTTATCGGCCTGACCGTAAACAGTACAAGACGAGCTGAATATAAAACTTGCTTTATTCTTTTTACAAAGTTCTTTTAAAATATAAACCAAGGTTCCAATGTTGTTTTCGTAATACAACAAAGGTTTCTCGACACTCTCCCCAACTGCTTTTGAGGCGGCGAAGTGGATCACTCCTTCTACATCCGCATTCCTTTTGAAAAAATCTTCGACCTTATCGCGTTTCTTTAAATCTAATTTTTCAAAAACAGGTCGTTTGCCGGTTATGGCCTCGATACCTTCAAGTACTTTTTCATCTGAATTGGAACAATCGTCTATAATAACAACCTCAAAGCCTTTTTGCTGTAATTCCACAACGGTATGCGAACCAATAAAGCCAATACCCCCAGTAACGAGAATTTTTTTCATGTATTTGTGTTTGGATTGATTTTTTCCAAAGCTACTAAAATCTATAGGTTACCCTTCCATAAACCCGATGACCATAGCAGTAATATGGTTGATTTGTTCATCATCCAACTCCGTATGCATCGGCAATGAAATTACTTCGTTTACTAATTGATTGGTTACGGGGAAATCAATCTCCTTGTAGCGCTCATCCAAATATGCCTTTTGCTTATGCAGTGGAATAGGATAATAGACCCCACAAGGTATTTGGTTCTCGTTTAAATACGCTACTAGCGCATCTCTCTTTCCATTGGTTATCCGTAATGTATACTGATGAAAAACATGACAATCGCAGGTATCACAGATTCCCTCGCACCCATTTACTGTTTTAGGTACGATGATGTTTGGATTTGTTTTGAACGCTGCAGAATATTTTCTTGCTGCTGTTCTCCTAGCATCGCAATAGCTATCCAATTTTGGCAACTTAGCACGCAAGACTGCCGCTTGAATAGAATCTAGTCTAGAGTTGACCCCTACCACATCGTGATGATAGCGTTCATACATTCCATGATTTACGATACCTCTAAGGGTGTGTGCTAGTTCATCATCATTGGTGAAAATAGCACCGCCATCGCCATAACAACCTAAATTTTTGGATGGAAAAAATGAGGTAGCTCCCACATGTCCCATGGTTCCGGCCATTCGTTTTTCGCCAGATTTTGACAAATGTTTGGCTCCTATGGCTTGGGCATTATCTTCAATAACATAAAGGTCATGTTTTTCGGCTAGTGCTAAAATAGCATCCATATCCGCACATTGACCAAACAAATGAACAGGCACTATGGCTTTCGTCTTTGCGGTAATGGCCCGTTCTATGGCCGCAATATCTATATTAAACGTATCAACATCAACATCTACCAAAACAGGAGTTAGTTGCAACAACGCAATTACCTCAACCGTAGCTGCGAAGGTGAAATCCGCCGTTATGACCTCATCACCAGGCTTAAGACCTAGCCCCATCATAGCTATTTGCAAGGCATCCGTACCATTGGCACAGGGAATTACATGTTTTACATCTAAGTACTCCTCTAAATCTTTTTGAAACGCATGAACCTCAGGACCATTTATAAATGCAGATGTTTCTAAAATTTGAGCAATTGACGTATTTACTTGCTCCTTGATTTCTTGGTATTGACCACCAAGGTCTACCATTTGTATTTTTCTCATTCCTTGATATTAACTCCTTTCACACAAAAATACGAAACACACGACACTAATTTTATCCAAAGAAATGTAATTTAGCGACAAATAGTTTTTTTTGCACGGTATATACAACGTCCTAGTTTCAGCTTCATGGTCTATCTTACGATTGATAGCACATGTGAACCACAAACTTTCACTTTTTGTAAAGGGTAGAGAACACACCTTAGTAACCTTACGCAAACATATCTCCGACAGTGACCCTGTTATTTGGGTACACGCCGCCTCTTTAGGCGAATATGAGCAAGGGCTGCCTATTTTAGAGCAGTTAAAATTAACCTATCCGGACCATAAACTACTTTTAACCTTCTTCTCCCCTTCTGGTTTTGAGGTAAAGAAAAACACATCTGCGGCCGATGTGGTCACATACATGCCAATCGATACTAAAAAAAAAGTTCATGAGTTCCTTGATATAGCGAATCCAAAGTTAGCGGTATTCATTAAGTACGAAATATGGCCCAACTATTTAGCGGTGCTTGACAAAAGAAATATACCAACGCTTTTGGTCTCCGCCTTCTTCAAAAAAGAACAACTTTATTTTAGGTGGTATGGAGGGCTTATGCGAAATGCCTTAAAAACATTTCATCACTTCTATGTTCAGGACGAAAATTCCAAGACACTTTTACACAGTATTGGATTAAGCAATTGCGATGTAACCGGTGACACAAGATTTGATAGGGTTTCCAAAATTTTGAATGCAGATAATCGCTTGGAGTTTATGGATACTTTTAATACTACATCACATTGTTTTATTGCGGGAAGCACATGGCCAGAGGATGAAAAATTGATTGCTGATTACATCAATTCAAGCGATAATGATATGAAATATGTCATCGCCCCACACAACATCAAAAAAGCACACAGTACGCGCTTAAAAGAATCCATTTCAAAGCCTACTTTACTATACTCTGAAATAGAAGGTCAAAATCTCAACGAAACGCAAGTACTTATTGTGGACACCATTGGAATTTTGACCAAAATGTATAGCTATGCAACTATGGCCTATGTAGGTGGTGGTTTCGCTACTGGTTTACATAATACACTAGAACCTGCTGTTTTTGGAATACCTGTAATCATAGGCCCCAAATACAAAGGGTTCAAAGAGGCAGAGGATTTAGTTTCCTTGGGCGGAATACGTTCTATTCGTACCCAAGTAGAACTCACCCAAACGATAAACGAACTGTATGACAGTGAAGACAATAGAACTATGCTAGGACAAATAAACTCAGCATATATTTCTAAAAACAAAGGCGCAAGTACTAAAATTATGAACGACATCACAAAATTGCTTTAAGATTGAGATAGTACTTATGAACATCCTGTTTGCCTTTTCATAGTCACCGGAGTCAGTATTTCCAAAAAAAAAAAAACCACAGCTGTATTTTTCTTATTATCTAATATTAGTACCCAGTTCCCTTTATCTAATATATCAGTGACCAAAAATTTAGTAGCAACCTACAAAACACTGCAAATACTTAAAGCCTAGCTTAGTGAAGCGACTTTACACTTAGAAATTTGAAAATTACCTGTTAATTTAGTACCTTAAAGACCGTCCGTTTATCTATCAAATAGATCGATGAAATGAAGGATAGTCTATCATTAAGAGGGTGATTTCGACTTTTTATCGATTTATATACCCTTTTAACGCTGCTTTATACAATATTATATACATTGATAACCACAACACTATATGATTATGGAACACGAAGTTACAGCAGGAATAAAAATATTAAATGGTTTTTTGAGAATTATGGTAGCTTGCCTTGTCGTTATTTTACTAGCGATACCTTTGGCTTTCATCTTAGATTGGATAGGAATACTTTAAACCCTTTCTAATTACCGAAAACAAATTCTTAACCCAACCTCGTTTTGGTATATGTCCATACTATCTAGAAATTGGTATTATCAATTAAAAAGTAACAAAAAATAGTAGACAGTCTAATTCGCAGGTTAGCTGAATGCGCGTTTAATGCACTGGCAAAAAATCAGTAGCTTTCACAACCGAAGGTAGACTACATTCCTACGGGTAATTAGACGAAAAATCCGACATAAAGTACTGTTTAGGCGACGAAATACCCTTTTTTTTCAAAAACCAAACCACAAAATATGAAGTTTTAGCATCGACTAGGTAGGATTTTACAACATAAATACTGTTTTAGTGGATACTATAGATAAATTGGTCTTATATAACTTTAAAGTAGGTAATGTTATGAACCATTTATCATTTAAGACTGGGGTAGATTCTTATCTATCTGTACTTGTAGTTGCAATGCACGCCTTTTTGGCTGTAGTTGCAGTAGGAACTTTATTGTCCCTTGTTGGGGCAATCTAACCTTTAAAATTATTTTTATAGGTGAAGTTTTACATTATAGTCAAGCCCCTCTTTGGAGGGGCTTGACTTTTTATAACAACGCCATGGTTACATGCTGCATTTATTCACTTAAATTTCTGTCCTGAGCTGTTACTCCTAAAAATCCTTCTGCTTACTCTTAGCCAATAGTCGCCAAATGGGTAGTATCGTCCACAACACCAACATACCCATTGAAATTATGAGGCCCTGATTAGTCCCGAAGAACTGTTTAAAGACTGCTCCCGTATATCCCAATAAAGCCGAAATATCTAGTTTTAAAAGAATTAGGGTTCGCGATAAATCTATAGGGTTGAACATGGTAGCTGCCAAAGAAAAGCTGTCCAATGGGTATTCCTTAAAAATAATCAAGGACATTAGAAAAAGACCATCATAAATCACAGCCATAAAAAGCCATAGTAATACGGCGTATCCAAACCCTTTAATTTTATTTTCGTTAGATAGCGCGATATTGAAGGATAAGGCCGTAAAAATCATCGTCAAAAAGGCACCCGTCACTAAAAGTAGTGAAAAGTCAAAAATGGCATTGCTTTTAAAAAGCCCGTAGAGTACAAATGGAATACCAAGACCCAATACCAAACTCATGGTCAAAGAACCAGCTACACCTAAATACTGCCCTAAAAATATGGAGGAACGCTTAATGGGCTGTGCCAATAGCAACTCAGTAAATTCTTTGGAATTGTAATAATACATGATTCCAAAAATAGTGCCGATCAATGGCACAAGCACAATAATAATGTTCATAAGGGTTATGACCGCTTTTGACACATCGTTATTTAAGAATAAAAGGACAAAGCCCAAGATTAGATAGAACAAAAAATACACATAGCTCCATCGGCTACGGATTAAGTCGTAAAAACTATACTTAAGAATTTTAAACATCGGCTGGGGTATTTGTAATTGCCGCTATGGCGTGTTCAAGGTCTGTTTGTTGCGTTTTTGTCTTCAATTCTTCAATACTCCCCTTAAAGTAAATTTCTCCTTCTAAAAGGTAAATTATGGTATCGGCCATCTCTGCTACAAATTGCATAATGTGTGAAGTAATTAAAATTGTTTTTCCTTTGTCCTTTTCTTTGTTTATAAGTTCTTTTAAACGAATTAGTGACGCAGGATCTAGGCCAGTAGTGGGTTCGTCTAATATAAGTAAGGGACAATCGAACATAAAGGCTAACACAATGTTCACCTTTTGTTTGGTTCCTCCAGACAGTGTTGAAAGTTTTTTATCCAAAAACGGTTCTAACTTAAAAAGTGTAATTAGTTTTTCTTCTTCACTTTTCATTTGTCGAAGATCTTTAATCATACGAATAAGCTCTTTCACCCTTAAATTACCGGGAAAATTTGCTATCTGTGGTAGGTAATTTATATCCTTACGGTATTTCCAATTCTTTTTGACAGCTATGCCTTCTACCGAAATAACACCCTTATTGGGAATTACCATTCCTAAAATACATTTAATCAAGGTTGTTTTACCCGAACCATTGGGGCCAAGCACCGCAAAAATACCCCCCTGCTCAATACTTAGGTCTAGACCAGAGAGTACTTGGTTTTTACCGAATCTTTTATGAAGACTTTTTACTTCGATCATTTGGTTTGTTTCATTAAAGGGCTAGCATCCAGTAAATTATCAGGTGTAAAAACAGGGGATACTTTTTCAGAAAAATCAATAATATCCATAAAAAGACTACGCAACAGCACAATGGTTTCCGGAGTTTTATTTACGATGTAAGAAAAGAGTTTTACGGGACGATAGGGAACATCACCTACGCCATTTTTATCCAAATCATAACCCGTATAATCGCTCCAGTAATTCTGATCAAATACATTGTCATTTAGTCTGCTGTTATAGGATATATCAAAGGAGTTATAGAGAAAATTATTTTTGGTAAACGTGTTTGCATAACAGGCACCTAGTACTTTAATAGCCCATCCGTTTTTAATGAAATTATTGTTATTGTACTCGATACGGTTAGAACCTTCAATATTGATGCCAATGGTATTTTCCTCAAAGGTATTACCACTAATTTCCGCATCGTTTATTTCTTTCAGAAGCATTCCAAAAGCAGCTGTTCCCCAGTTTTTCCTAAAGGTATTTCCAATCATTTTTATACGTTTTGAGAACATAACCGCAACACCGGCACCATTGTTCTCAAAAATATTGTTCATATACACATCATCGTTGGAAAACATAAAATGAAGTCCGTAACGCAGATTGTCCGTGCTTCTGTTATCTTTTATAATAATGTTATCGGAGAATTCAAGATAAATGCCATCACGTACGTGTTGCACAATGTTTTTTTCCACCACTACATTCTTAGAATACCAAAGCTGTATACCGTTACCTGAATTATACTCGTCTACTGCATCTCCTATTATTTTATTGTGGTATACTTTGCCGTTATTGGATTTTTCTAAATAAATTCCAAAGAATAATTTCTCCAACACCACATTTTGAATTACGAAGTTTTCACTTTTTACCACTCTGATTGCAGCATAGTCCGTGGTGTAACTTGTTCCTACATTTATGATAAAAAGTCCATCTAAAGTTACATTATCGGATACAATACGTATTATCTCGCCTTTGTCTTCCCCATCAATTATAGGATAGTTTTCACCTAACAACGTCAAAGGTTTGTCCACAAGAATGTTGAACTCTTTGTACCT
Organism: uncultured Maribacter sp.; assembly: GCA_965367705.1. Taxonomy (GTDB): domain Bacteria; phylum Bacteroidota; class Bacteroidia; order Flavobacteriales; family Flavobacteriaceae; genus Maribacter. The sequence goes on from CBDUKC010000017.1 coordinate 11,920, forward strand.
TCCCTTTTTTATGAGAAGGGTATCATAATCTGAGGCAATTTTTATGCCTTCTGAAATAGATTTCACCTCACAGTTTGCGCAAATAGTAATGGTGTTTCCCCAAAGGAATTTTCCTGTGAAAAATAACATTATAAATAAGAATCCCCTAGCGTATCCCATTAACGGATAATCAAAAATTTAGAATTCTCGTTTGCCTGTACCCAATGTTCTGTTTGTTTAGGAAAGTCAAAACGCTGGTGTTTTATTAATTGATATTTCTCTCCATCAATATGGAATAAAATAGCTCCTTCCAGAACAATAAGAACTGCATCGTTGGGCGAACTATGGTTTGGGAAAATTGCATCCTTTTCAAGACTAATGCTCAAAATATCGAACTTTGGGGTTTCAACTACGATTTGGACCTTTAGTTTATCGTAGGCTTGGTTGACGATTTGGTTATTGATTTCGTACATTTTTATTTTTGTTTAAATCGGTTCTGTAATTCTTCCCATGTGAACAGCTCTCCATCATTTTTCTCCAGTGCGTATTCAGCAGCTTCCCTTGTAGCAAAAGCAGAGAGGTATTCTCCCATTGGACTAGGTATATTTTTGCTGATTAAATACGTAGCGTTAGTTGCATCTATGGTGGCACCAGGCGTGTTATAGTCGTTCACTAAAAAAATAGCTACCGTGGTTTTGTCAATTTCCCTTAGGTGGTTGATCATGCATTCCGAAGCATCAAAAGTATAGGTTCTCCCTTTTTTGGTCATAAGTTGTGCGGCATGTTGCATATCTACGATTGTCATACTACAGTAATGACATCCATCGGAACCATATGTTATAGGTTTTGGATTATTTGCACAAGCTAATAGAATCAATGAAAAAACTATTAAAATAAATGTATTTACTTTCATGAGCCCGCCAGATTAGTTAAGTCCTTTGTTTTTGTTGGAGTTCTATTTTTCCATCCAAGGAAGAAAGCTACAACCGTTAACATCATTCCAACGAACATAAGCCAAGCACCTGTGGAGGGTAATGAACTAACCTTAAAATTTAGCATATTGGCCTTACCAAAAAGTGGTGGACTATAGGTCATGGGCGTGCCATCTGGGTTGCTTAATTTCATAATCGCATTTGGGTCTAGGTTAGTCCCGTAATCCACCATCCATGCGTTAAAGTCATACATCCCCAAAACACCTAGAATACTCATTAAAATGAACCATCCGAAAAACCATTTGTAGCTTACTTTATTAAAATAGCCCAAAAGGCCAATTATAACGCCTAAGACAACCATACCACCTATCACTAATGGGAATGTACTGAACTCCCACATATCCTCAGGCTTTGGTAATGTACGCATGCCTATATAGTGGTTTAGGCCATCTATATTCTGTAAATCGAATTCGTTCATATCGCGAATACCGTCAATATGAATATTCATACCCAAGGGCTCCGGGTATTGTGGTGCGCCCAATACAATATTCCAAAGGGGAAAGGCATACAATCCCAAAAGAAATAAGGGACCTATTATCATTATAAGGCTTGCTTTTTTCATCTTTTTACTTCTTTGACATAACTATTAATCAGGTTTTTTAAAAACGGGCTGGTGTTTTCACACAGCCCGCTTTTCGTTTGAAAAAATGAATTTGAAGTTTAATCCCCTAGACTAAAGCTTATCGGCAAGTCGGAACTTGCAGGAGACACTCTAACATATCCTTGCATTTCTTGGTGTAATGCAGAACAGAAATCTGTACAGTAGAAAGGCCATACCCCTGGCTTTTTAGGTTCCCAAACCGATGTTTTGGTCTGACCTGGCATTACCAATAACTCAGATGTATTCTGACCTATCATGGCAAAGCCGTGAGGCACATCAAAATCTTGCTCGTGGTTTGTGATATGGAAATATACTTTGTCACCCACCTTAACACCTTCTATATTGTCAGGAGTAAAGTGACTTCGAATGGTTGACATATATATATGTACTTCGTTGCCATCTCGTTCTACTCTAGCATCTGCAGGGTTCAGAACTGCATATGGATGTTTGTTCTCTGTTAAGCGATATATCTTCTTTGTCTTAGGAGCTAACAAATCTGCAGGTATACCAGCTGCATAATGTGGCTCCCCATGTGTTGGAAAATCATAGATCAATTCCATCTTATCTCCAGAAATATCATAAATCTGAGCAGAATGTTCCATCTCAGGACCAACAGGCAAGTATCTATCTTTAGTGATTTTGTTCATCGCTACTACGTACTTGCCAAATGGTTTGGCAGAATTACCACCAGGAATCATCAAGTGGCCTACGGAATAGAAGGTGGGTTGTCTATCCAATACTTCCCAAGTACCTAATTTCCATTTTACAACCTCTGAAGAAATAAAGAAGGTAGTATATGCATTTCCTTTTCCATCAAATTCGGTATGTAAGGGGCCTAATCCACCACTTTTTACAACTCCTGCTAAGACATCTTCAAATTTTAAAATAGGAATACCATATGCTTCACCATCAAATTTCTTGCCTTCTATTGCAGCAATCATCTTATCAAAAGAGTGTACTGTTAAATCAGCGGATAATTTACCATTACCAATAATATATTGACCGCTAGGATCTACATCACAACCGTGAGGTGATTTTGGAGTTGGTAAGAAATAAACAGCTCCAGGTACATCCAATGGGTTTACGGTAAGTACTTCTTTTCGGATGGTGGACGTAGCTGTATGCGTATGCTCATCATATACATTATGCGCATATTCTGCCGGCATTAAGGTACCACCACCGTTTTTTACATATTCTTCTACTTTTTTCCAATTTATCGCTGCGATAAAATCCTTATCATTCTGCGAAGAATTTACTTCCATTAAGGAATTGGCCTCTTCTGTATTGTACGTAGTGAAGAAAAACCAGCCATGGGACTTGCCACGCCCAGGATGCGAAAGGTCATAGTTGAAACCTGGCATTATCAATTGAAACTTAAGATCTAGATGACCATGTTCAGGATCTACACTAATAAAAGAAAGTGCTCCTTTAAAGTTTCCTTTATACTCGTTAATGGGCATATCACGTTGCGGTACGGGTACGGAAAAACGAGTTCCTGCAACTACATATTCTGTATTCTCTGTGATGAAGGAAGAACTGTGGTTACCGGCACTATTAGGAATCTCTATGATTTCTTCAGTTTCAAAAGTGCTTAAACTTATCCTTGCGATACGAGGTGTATTATTACCGTTAATGAAAATCCATCTACCATCCAATTCCCCGTTCGTCTGAGAAATATCGGGGTGGTGAGAATCGTCCCAAGGAACAAATCCGAAAGAGGTTTCTAACATGGGTTTTGTTTCTTCCGAGTATCCGTATCCGGAAGTTGGAAATTGAGAAAAAACAGGTATCTCCTTGAACATTCTACCCGATGGTAAACCGTATACTGTAATATTGCCACTATATCCGCCAGACATGAAGGCGTAAAACTCATCATGTTCGCCTGGAGCAACATACGCTTTTTCAGCAGCGCTTGAAGAAAGCGCACCGTTAGATGAGCCATTACCTTGGTTACCGCAACTTGCTAAAAGAGCAGTTATTCCCAAGAGTGTTACTATGAACTTATACTTTTTCATTATTTCTATTTTAAATTTATTGTTGTTTTATTCGGAAGGAGGTAAAATCACTTTGTCGACTACATGTACAATTCCGTTACCTGCTTTGATACTGGCGATAATTTTGGCACCTCCTACGTAAACATCATCCCCTTTTACCTCTATGGTAGTATTCTGATCGTTAGCTTGACCTAGTTTTTTGAATTTTTTTAAGAACTCTTTTGAGTAGTTACCAGCGGTAACATGATGTTTTAAGATATTAGCTAAAGCGGCCTTGTTTTCAGGTTTTAGTAGATTTTCAACCGTACCTTCTGGCAGCGCATCAAAAGCAGCATTAGTAGGAGCAAATACCATTAAAGGACCTGCATTGACCAGGGCATTTTCTAGTTCTGCAGCTTGTACTGCCGCGACTAAAGTTGTGTGATCAGCTGAGCCTATTGCGATTTGAAGCACATTAGGGGTAGATACATCGTCTTCAATAAAGGCTTGACCTTGTTTTTCTTCATCCGCTGTAGTGCTTGTTGCGGGGCCAGTTGTGTTGTTGTTCTTAGTTTCGTCTTTACAGCTGAATATCAAAAACAGCATTAAAAACGCACCGATTAGTAATTTAAAATTGGTTGTTTTCATATCTATGATTATTTATAAGGTTCTAAAATATTCCAGAATAGAGCGGGTTTCTTCTACCGTTAAGTTCTGATTAGCCATGGCAGCTCCGTTAAATTCAATGAGTAAGTCTTTCGCACAACGGTCTTGTTCCGTCATCATTTTTGGGTCAAGAATCATATTCATAATCCACTCAGGACTCCGTCTTTTTAAAATACCTACGGGAGAGGGACCAATGAATCGTTTGTCCAATTTGTGACACGCCGTACAATTAGAATTATAGAGTGTTTCACCAGCGGCGGCCATTTCCACATTGATTTCTGAATCAAGGGTAATATCCTTTATTTGACCTACCCCTTTTTCATCGAGCGTAACCCGTTGGGACGCGGGAACAGCATCAGTCACCGGATCAGCATCAATTGTCTTTTCAGTAGCTTTCGCACGATCTACACTAAAACCATCTTTTTTCTTTTCTTCCTTTCCTCCACAACTGACTAGAATTATTGAGAAAATAACTACTAAACTTTTAAATACTATTTTCATTTTAAGGTTGTTTGCTGATTTTCATACGCCAAAAATAGGAGTATTCCACTGTCAAATATATGATATTTATCATATAAAAAGATAAAAAGGTCTTTATTTCTTTTAATTAAATTATTGTACCTTGTCGCCACATAAATATGTTATAATATCCTCTAATCTATTACCTTCGCATGGAGATGTTATCAAACGCAAGTAAGTACGCTATAAATGCCGTTCTATTTTTGGCCCTAGACGCTCATAAAGACCGTAAAGTAGGAACCAAAGAAATTGCGACCAATATTAATGTACCCGTTCCTTTTTTGGCCAAATTACTTCAAACCTTAGCTAGAAAAGGGGTGATATCCTCAACCAAAGGACCTAATGGTGGATTTTATTTGACTGAGGAAAACAAGGCACAAAAACTATTGGTCGTAGTGGATCAAATTGACGGTCTTTCCAGATTAGAAACATGTGTTTTAGGGCTTACAAGCTGCAGTAGTGAAAAACCTTGTCCTATGCACGATATGGTACAACCGCTGAGACAAAAGTTTCTATATGAACTACATAATAATTCCATAACTACGTTTGCAAAAAAAGTCCAAGAAGGAAAGACTTTTTTAAATTTTGGGGATACCACTCGGCAATCATAGTGCTTACCTTATAAAAGGCACCTTTTTATTTATGATTTAATGGGATTTCATAACAGAGCAAGATAGCTTACAATCCTTAAAACAACCTCATTATGTGTTGCATTGATTTCCTTGGTACTATTGGGAGCGTGTAAAGACTAGAGTAATGATACCTCATTAGTTTTCTAGCTTTAAAATTGCTTGGAAAGCAAAACCACCCTACAATAGGATGGCCTTAATCCAAAATAAAAAAGTAGTTGTCAGAACCCCATTTAAAAATAGACACTGCTAGCCTCATTTTCATCTGTAATATCATCTCCTTTTAATACCTCAACGATGGTTCATGAATTTTAGCTTTATTGCCCAATACGGTGTCATGGCTACCAAACCAACGATTATCAATTAGCTTAAGAATAAGTAATTCATCAGCGACTTGCATAGAAAAAGCTTAAATATAAAGATAGAATTGATGTGCCGTGGTTACTAATTCTAGCAGAAAATAGCGTTGGGAATAATTAGCTATAAGTAGTTATATTTGAAAAAAGTGGGTAATACAGAAAACAAGCACTACTTTAATGAGGTTCAAACATTAAAAGAAACCCATAGTTTTTAAACCAATCAAGTAGATTCAAATTTCAGTTATTATAGATTGATAATTTAAGCCTTACTATTTAGAACATATTTAAAAATCATAATGATGGTAGACAACAAAAACAAGAAGAACCTTATGTTCAGATCAATCGCTTTTATGATTTTTATTTTCAGCTTTTTATCTGGAGTAACTCTATGCGCACAGGGCATCCCTACACCAGAATCTATTTTTGGTCATGAGGTAGGTGCCACCTACAATTTAATTAGTTATGAACAGTCCATAGATTATTTTAAAAGGTTATCAGCGATAAGTGACCGTATGGAGATGATGCACGTTGGGCATACCAGTGAAGAACGACCTTGGCATATTAGTATCATTTCCACCCCAGAAAATTTAAAAAATTTAAAAACAATTAGAGAAAACACCATGAGAATTGCACACCCCGAAGGTTTAAGCGAGGGAGATATGCAAAAACTAATAAAAGACCAGCCTGTCATAGTGGATATCAACGGAGGCCTGCATGCTGCCGAAATAGCAGGTTCTCAGCACACCAATCAGTTTGCTTATGAATTAATGCGTATGAACCAAGAGGAGTTTGATAGTTATTTTGACAAACTGATATTGGTTTTATGGCCAACCCTAAATCCGGATGGTCAGAATATTGTTGTGGATTGGTATAAAGAGATTAAAGACACGGATTACCCCACTGCACCCCTAAACAAAGTATATCAAAAGTATGTAGGACACGATAACAACAGGGACGGGTATATGTTGAATATGCAAGAATCCAGGGTTTTGGCACATACTTGGCGCGATTGGGAGCCGGAAATTCTTCACGTACACCATCAGCAAGGCCATAGTTCGGAAGGTTCAGATTACCATAGAATATGGCTTCCTCCATTTGCGGGTCCAGTAGGGGTTCATACGCCTCCTCGAATTTTGCGGGAGATGAATACCTTAGGAATGCAAATGGCACAGGAATTGGAAACCAAGGGTCTTCGCGGGGCCACTCATATCGGTGAGGCCTATGATGCCTACTATACAGGTTACAACGATTACATAAACATGTACCATAATTCCATAGCGTACTGGACGGAGGTTGATGGCGGTCAAAATCAATGGGCAGAGCCTTATAACGTTCCACAGGAGCAAGTTTTAGAAAAATTAGGGTCTTTCCGTACTCAAGGTTTATTGGTTAGTCCATGGAAGGGTGGTCAGTGGAATTTGAGCGATCAGGTCCAATACATGGTTGCAGTCAATTATGGGGTATTAAAATATGCCAAAAATAACAGGGAGGATATTCTTTATAATCGCTATAAATCGGGTATGGAGACCATTGAGAACTATCCTGAATCATCTCCGACTGCTTATATAATCCCACAAGAACAGGACGACCCAAATACTACAGTAGGGATGTTACGTAGATTGGCTTTTAATGGGGTGAAAATTCATCAGCTTACCAAGGAAATGATTATAGCGGACGCTTCATATCCTGCGGGGACATGGGTAATTCCCACCAATCAAGAATTCGGGAATCTTGTTACTGAAATTTTAGGGATTCAAAAATATCCACAAATTATGCGTGGTGATGAGCTTAAGCTTCCTTACGATGTAGCTGGCTGGACACTCCCCTATTCTATGGGTATTGCTATACAGCCCATAGCGCAGCCTTTATCAGAAGAAGTGCTTAAAGCCCTGATGGCCGTAAAAGGTGAGCCAACAACATGGGACGAGAATAAAAAGGCAGAATTAACTGCTAATGCGGTAGCCGCAGGAATAGCATATACCCCAAAAGCTATTGAAGGTACGGGTTCCTCTTTAGCCTTAGACCCTACAGTAAACCATGCATATATTCTTATTAATCGGGCTTTGAAGAATAAAGGAAAAGTGACGTTCAACAAAACCGGCTATAATTCCCGTTCCAATGGTCACTATGTAGTATCCGGTATTAAAAAAAATACCCTGATTGCATGGGCAAAAGAGCTGAATATATCAGGTAAATGGACAAATGCTACTACCGGCAAGAAAATAAATAGTCTCAAAATAGGACTTTACCAACCTTGGCACGGTAATTTTTATGATGTGGGTTGGACACAGTGGCTTTTGGAGGAGCATGGGTACGATGTTGACCTTCTTTATAATTTAAATTTCAAAGATAGCAAAACGCTTAAAAAATATGATGTTGTTATCTTTCCCTCCATAGGTCCGGGCAGGGGCGAAGGCGAGAATCCAGATAGTTTTATCTTACATGGTAATTCCAAGGATAAAACGCTGGACAAGTACGCAGGAGGTATAGAAGAAGAAGGAGTACATGCGATAAAGACATTTGTAGCGAACGGAGGGAAATTGGTTTTTTTAAATGAAAGCACCGAATTTGCAATAACCCATTTAAACCTACCAGTAACCGATGTTGTAAAAGGTAAGGAACGGGGCGATTTCTTTGGAAGTGGATCCTTATTTCGCGCAGAAATTAATCAAGCTAGTCCTATAATGAGTGGCGTTTCTAAAGAATCCGATATCTATTTCAACAACAGTCCGGTTTTTAAGACCAAAGATGGTTTTGAAGGTTCTGTTCTTGTGAGTTATCCCGAAACTGGAGCAATTCTTCGTTCAGGCTATTTAATGGGAGAAGATTATTTAAGGGGTAACGCCGCCGCTTTAGAGATAAAGCAAGGAAAAGGCAGTATTGTCTTATTTGGTTTTAGCCCGCAATGGCGTGGGCAAACCTTTGGCACTTTTAAAATGCTATTTAATTCATTTCATCATTAATCCAAAACAGTCGATTGGATTGCTTAGCTTGATTAAAGCACTTAACTGGTGGCTGCGTATTGTTCAGTACGCACAATTATCTTCTAAATCACTGTATTGGCGGTTACAGCGTTTAGGATGCCTTTTCTAAAACACAAGATTTCTAAAGCAGACAACACAAAAAGGGTATGCATCAACTCCGATGATAAAGCAATTTCATCTTTGAACTTACTACTTGTAGGGGAAACGCACTACTACTTCTTAGAACCATATCGTTGTTGAGACTTACGCATTACTTACTAATTGCATAAATGAACTTTAAAAGACAAAACCAACGTGGTAAGTTTGTGTAAAAATATTCTGCTTTAGCCCAAACATGATGGATAAAAGTGCCGCATTTGATGAAAATAGTAACAAAACCAAGAAACATGAAGCGAAAATCTCAATCTAGGCCTAAAAGATAATCTCATCATGGTATTAATTCTTTCCTTTGTATTTC
>CBDUKC010000018.1:0-20985 GCA_965367705.1 uncultured Maribacter sp.
TCCAGACCCAAATAATACATGTGTGCGTTTTAAGAATATACCAAAACAGTTCGGTTCCTTAAAAATAAAGTAAAAGCATCATATCAAAAACAATCAGGACCACAATTGTAGCTTCTTAATCCATATAGTGTAAATTGAAGCTATTACATTTTAGTCTTATTCATCTGAAAATCAACATGCTATTTTAGAATACTTTTCGAAAACGCTTTTATTAAAATCTTGAGTTTACCTTAGCAAACCTCACAAGCCTCTATTTCTTATAAACGTTCTAATTTTGTTAACGCCTCGGATTTTGAGTTTACATCCAATTTTAAATAGATATTTTGAATATGAAAATTGACAGTACTGGTAGTAACAAATAACTTATCTGCAATAATTTTATATGTAGCGCCCTTAAACAGATAATCAACGATTTGATTCTCCCGTTCTGAAAAGAAGGCAAACGATTTCTTATGAAAATTAGCGACCACTTTTTTAACGATATCATTGCTCATCGCAGCTCCTTCCCTTTTGATACTGGTAAGCGCATGATCCAATTTATCTGCACTCATTGGTTTTGTCAGATAACCATTTGCCCCTTGCTTGAAGGCTTTTTTGATGATATCAAAATCGTTCAGAGTACTAACCATGACAATCTGAACATTCCTGTCTTTCTTTCTGAACAAACGGATGGCTTCAATTCCGCTGATTCCCTTTAAACCTACTTCTGAAAAAATAATATCGGGTTTTGTAGTTCTAAATTCTTTCAAGGCTTTCTGCACATCCGTATACATTCCTGCCAAAACATAATCGGTTAATTCTGCTAGATAGCCTTGGTAGGCCTTACTTAAAACTTCATTTTTTTCTATAACGATAATCCTTAATTTTTGAGTTTTCATAATATAGGGTTAGTATGCATCTTACTCATATTGAATACGATAGCAATGATTAGTAGTATATTAAGTCTAGGTAGTTATAACATGGTTTTCAAGACCGTAGCAACTAAAGAACCATATCAGAATATATCATGATTAAAAACCATAACATATTCAAATGGCCCTCACTAGGTGTTTATAAAACACCACAGCGCTAGCAAGCCCAAAAGTTGGGCTGCATCATTAGTAAGTAGCTAAAATCAAGAAAAAGTATCCTTATCCAAGTAGTATTTTGGTACTTGAACCATAAAGGAATAGGTATGCACTTAAAACAGATTTCTGTTTATCTAATAGCTTAGAAAGTGCACTTTTAAATAGGGAAAATCCGATACTTTTTTTAAAGTAGATGGGTAGGTAAAAATGTTGCATACTCTGGGGGGATTTGGGATTAATACTAACTTTTCAAATTATTTGAGATTAGAAATATAATTAATAACAAAATATCTTAGTCAAATTTGTAGCTATTTTCGTTCAAATACATAAACACTTGACGGTTTATCGATAAAACTGTAGTTGACCGAATTTTTTACGGTGGACAGCATCGCTTATTTACACATAAAAAAAAAGGAGGTTCTGGCCATCCCCCCGGATACCTTCCCTCCTCTTATTGACAATTCACTAAAACATATACTTATTAAACAACCAAATATATTCTCATTTACCTTCTACTTTTAATCTCTACTATAGTATGCCTCATCATCTTCGTATACATTAGAGGCTGTCGCCGTTGAGCGATCTACCTGCATAATCCATTTTTCGTCTCTGTACTTACCACCTAAATCTGATACCGATGCAACCTGGGCTTCCTGTTTTGCATCATAATCGGCTAAATAGACGTAATACAAGCCATTTTCTTTATTATAGAACTGTTTTGGCTCTAGGCCTTTTTTCTCCAGACTTGCGACAAAGGCATTTAAATACTTTTTATTCTTGTAGACGTTGGCAATTACATAATATCCGGATTTAACCCCAATAGCATCAGCGTCTCCCAATACTTTTACCGGTAGTTTAGAATATTGATTCCTTTCAAACTCCCGGTATTTATTCTCTCGCTCCTCATCGGCATTCCTACTAGCCAAATAGGTTTCTTCCTCTGCACCAAAGTCCTGTAGATTAGATTTTATATTATCTTTAATATCATTGCGTAAAAGCCTCACAATAGTTTCAAATCGTTCCTCAAAAGCGGCAATACGTGCTCCTTCAATAGAATCTTGACGCAGCATCAATTCGTCCAAAATAAGCTTATTCTGGTAGGCCAATGTGTTTTCATCCATAGTACCAGCGGCCATTTTTTCATTGAACTTGGCTTTCTTTTGCTCTTTATCCTTTTCGGCCAGCAAATCCGATATCTGTTCCTCATAGTTACGCACTATACGATCTATCTTACTGTCATTGGAACTATCTACATAACTATTAGCCATGCTGTTATCGTCCTTAAAGGTATAGGCCAAGGATAACTCATGATTCCAACCTAAATTAGCATCCTGTTGCGAGAGGTCCTTTTCCATTAAGTAACCAAGAGACATTGTTTTACTCAAATTAAAACCTATTCCAGCAGACATTCCATATTCTTGGTCCAAGGTGGTCTGCAACCAACCATGATTCGGCATATCTAACACTAAAGACCCTAAGTAATAAAGACTCCCGTCCAAGTTCTGACCTACTTGTGCCAAGGGCATTAATCGAGCGTTTTGGAAAAGACCCCTTGTCGCTTGAAATTCGTGGGTGTATTGTACAGATGCCTTCACGCTATTTATAGATAGATTCGCTATGAACTCATCCGTAGTCTGGTTATACCGAAACAAATCTTCAGCATACACTCCAAAATCAAAATTCCCTAAGGATAGATTCATTCCGGGCTGTATGGCAATCGTACTTTCCATCCGCGCATCTGAGATCGTAGGATCTTGTTCAGATATAACGACTCTATTCTTGTCCACACCTTTATTTACGTAGGTGATATTAGTACCAAATGCCAGTTTACTATTTGAACCTAAACGCACTGAGGTCGCATAGTTAGCGTTAAATCCAAACTCTTGAATTACGCCAGATGATTGACTATAAACGCCGATACCTACCGCTGTTCGGTCATTGAGCTTATTACTAAAACCCAAAAAATAATTCTGACTGTTATCATCAAATGTGGCGTATTGGTTCCTGTGTAAGATGTTTAAATAGGATTTATTTTCCCGTACCAAAGAAAAGGTGGGGTTAATCAAAAACCGGTTAAAGAAGAGTTGATTATGATATGCGCCAGAAGTCGCAATCTCTTTTTTGGTCTCTTGACCATGTACGGGTATACCTCCTAGAATTGTAGCCAGAGCTAAAAATAGAGTTATTCTTACGGCTATTTTATTTGTAATGTCCATTTGAATATTTTTTATGTTTTAAGGTGAAATGATGTCTTACAAAAATTCATATCCTACATGATAGGAAAGTAGAACTGATGTTATAGGTTCAATGACGTGCGCATTACTAAGGGTGGGTATTCCTTGCGCAAAAATTAGCTAAGGTCTACTCATCTTCAAAGACGGAAGTTGAATATTTTGTTTGTCTTGTAGAATTTAGAGCCTCCAATAATTGGAAATCTGTTTCTCTTGAGTTGCTTTTTTCGCCGATAAAGGTATATGCAATCTTTCGAGTAGATTTTGTTTTACTATCTCTATTAGAGACCACATAAGCCATCCCATTATTAGGCTCCAATTGAAGTGTAAACTCATCTTCCACACTATTAATTGAACTTCCCATATTTATGGCTAGGCCAACACTCTTTTGAGATATAGCAACAGAATAAACATCTAAACCTCCATATCCCTTATGACCTTCGGATGCAAAGACCAAGGTATTATCTTCCATTAGCTTAGGATACAAATCGTTTTGATTCGTATTAACCTTTTCTCCTAGGTTTTTGGCAGACCCTATGCCTCCAGTACTGCTAATACTAGCGACATAAATATCGAATTCGCCAAAAGTTCCAGGCATGTTAGATGCAAAAAATAGTCGTTTTCCATCTGGGGATATGGCTGGATGTACCGCTGAAAACTCCTTGGGACATAAGGCAAGTTCCCGAATGCTTTTCCATTCGCCCTGCACTTTGTCCGCGCGAAACACTTTATGAACCGGTTCTTTTTTTGAAAAAATTCCAGTTGCTGGCTTTACAAATACCGTTTTGCTAAAATAGGCTGTTCGTCCATCTCTGGTCAATGAAATTGGGGTTTCGTATTGCAACTTGTTTTTGTGGCCTACCCTTTTGTCTAAAATTCCATTCGTTACGGGCAGCTGTGTAGAGGCCACTTCTTCCATTTCCAAATTCAGCTGTAAGGGCCTAAATTTATCTCTGAAAGAAACGCTGCTTTTTTTGGGGGAAGCCTCGGTCATATGATAGTCTGCACGAACGAGTTCCGTCCAGTTTTCATCGGTTTCCTCAGCTGATGTTTCGGTCTTGCCTAATTTTGAAACCGCATAGTCATAACGTTTCTGATAAGAGCTATCCAACAATCCGTCTTCACTCAAATCGACCAATCTGTCATACCAAAAAAGTGCGTTCTCGTAGTTTTTGGATAAAAAATGTGCATTTCCTAAATCCTGATAAATCTCTTTTTCGGTATATCCCATGGATTTCATATCCTTGAAATTCTCCATCCGTTTTACGGTGGCATCCATTTTATGTCTATCTATGGATGCAAAAGCTGTTCCTTGCGCATTTAGTCCCACGCAACATAATAAAGCGAAGCATCCTAGGGATACTTTCTGATGTAACATATTCCTCATGATATTAAGATTTTGGGGTTATACCTCAAAGTTGCGAAAAGGTATTTGCCCAATACTTAATAAAAATTCATAGGTTTTTGATGTTTTCACTAAAGAATGATGAAAAACTAGGAATAATATAAATTTCTGGAGGAAAATGATGCCAAGTAGACTACCAGCATGTAGATTTAACAAGAAACGAGAACCTGATACAATAATTATAATTTATAGGACAAGTGGTGCATATTTTACGTTAAACTGACAAAAGCGCGAAGTCTACCTTATAATTTGTATTAAAATCATATCGCTTTTAGAAATCAATTTTAAAATACGACCTACAAAACTATAGGTGAATTGATGAGGTCTTACTCACAGAAGCCTATAAAACAAAATAAGAGGCTCCTATAACTAAGTTGGACTTTTTTACCTATCGGGAACCATTCATGTGCACTTGCTCATTTAAATTCTAATGCTTAGCATAATTTCATAAGTTCCATTACCTATGTTTGGGACAACCCCTTACCTAGTTATTATCCGTTTGAATCACCAAGCAGTAAGCTTATAACGTATACATTCTTTATTTTTGGAACGAACCAACTAAAGCTTATTTTAGTTGAAGGAATGCACTACGATTACCGTTTATACCGCAGCCAAACCAAATGCAAAACTCATAATTTCTTTTAAAAGGGATATATGTAATTGTAATTAAACACATCATAGAATGACCCGTTTACGCCATTTACACCCTATTGTTATTTTAATGTTCTGCTGCCTTCTGGCATGCAATCCATCAACAAAACCGTCTACTTCGCAACCAACCAAAAAACCAAACATTATCTTTCTCTTTACGGACGACCAAACTTTTGCATCTGTAAATGCCTTAGGGAATACAGAGATATATACCCCTAGCCTAGACCGTATGGTGAAAACCGGAACCACATTTACCCATGCGTATAACATGGGTGGCTGGCACGGCGCCATATGTGTAGCATCACGTTCTATGATAATTTCGGGTGCCTATTTATGGAATGCTAAGGAGAAGACCACCTTGTGGGGCGCCAAGGACAGTAGTGCACTAAAAGAAACTTGGCCCAAGCTCATGCAAAAAGAGGGTTACGATACCTATATGACTGGAAAATGGCATGTTCAGGCTCCCGCGGATCTTATTTTTTCCCGTACTGAACATATCCGCCCCGGAATGCCTGGCGACCGTCGTGGCGAACTGTCAGCTGCTTTTAAGAAATGGGAGTTGGAATCTGGCGATATGGCGACCTGGAATAGCTATTTACCTGCAGAATATGCGCGTCCGCTAGGTAAAGACGATACTGAATGGTTGTCCACCGATACATTACAAGGTGGTTTTTGGGAAGGTGGTACCCATTGGAGCGAAGTGGTACGTAACGATGCCCTAGATTTTTTAAAAGCGTCCAAAACCCAAGAAAATCCTTTTTTTATGTATTTGGCCTTCAATGCGCCGCACGACCCCAGACAAGCACCAAAGCAATTTCTGGATATGTATCCTATTGATTCTATAAAACTACCCGAAAGCTTTTTACCTGTCTATCCTTTTAAGGATGCCATTGGTAATGAGCCTACATTAAGAGACGAAGCACTTGCGCCGTTTCCAAGAACAGCATATGCAGTAAAAAAACACCGTCAAGAATATTATGCCATTATTTCGCATTTAGATGAGCAGATTGGTAAAATCTTGGATGCTGTGGAAGCATCTGGAAAAATGGATAATACCTATATCTTTTTTGGAGCAGACCATGGTCTATCCGTTGGCCATCATGGTTTAATAGGAAAACAAAGTCTATTTGATCATAGTATTAGGATACCCATGATTGTTATGGGGCCAGATGTTCCTAGAGACAGAAAAGTAGCGCAAGATGTGTACTTACAAGATATTATGGCAACGAGCCTGGATTTGGCAGGTGTAGAGAAACCCGACTACGTTGAATTCAACAGTTTTAAAGATATGCTTAACGGCGAAAACACGATAGGACATTATAGTGGTATTTATGGAGCGTACATGAACCTACAACGGATGATACGAAAAGACGGATACAAACTTTTGGTCTACCCAAAAATCGATAAGGTATTGTTATTTGACATGAAGGCCGACCCGAACGAAATTAAGGATTTAGCTACCCAACCACACTACAATGAAAAAGTGAAAACGCTGTTTAAAGATCTTATGGAATTACAAAAAACGATGAACGATTCCTTAGACTTAAAGGATACTTATGAAAAAGTAGTAAAGCTACCCTGAATACCATGTGGGTAGCTTCAATAAATAACCAAGTATCCTTATCCATTCTAAGCTACCAAGCGTAGTAAAAGAATTCACAAATAACTTGTGTTAGCTCCACTTTACTATGGTAGTTTGAATCTCAGCAACTAATACTGCGCCAATAAATATTTTATGAGGTCCGTAGTGGTTACAATCCCTACCAACTGGTCATTTTCAACAACAGGGAGCGCATGAAATTCCTTCTTTGACAAGAATTCTGCTACTTCTTGTACGGTCGTTTGCGAGGTAACCGAAATTACATTCTTTGCCATAACCTGTTCAATAGAAAACATATTATAGACCGTAGTATCCACATCATACTCGTCGTCCCCAACGGCATCTGCAAAACTAATCCGCATCAAATCCGTATAACTGAGCATACCTACTACTTTTTTCCCCGAGGTAATGGGTAGGTGACGAATATTATTTTTTTTGAATAATTCTTCTGCTTTATCCAAGTTATCCTTAGTACTTAATGTTAGTACATTTTTTGTCATTATCTCTGTTACTGGAACACGCTTTTTCATTCTGTTGATTTTAAAATTAATACTATAAAATTACAGTAATCATTAACCTTAAAATATGATAAATATCACTGTTCCTTTAAAACTGGAACAAATACCTAAAGACAAAATCTTTGGCCAGGCATAATAAGTATCCAAGTTAATTTTAAGCATATCCATTTGCTAGAAAATTATATGGCTGCGGAGAGAACTTTTGAAATGGAAGCATTGCGTAAAAATGAGGTAGCACGCAGAAAAAATAAGTGGACCATCTTTACGATGTTATTATAAGACACTTAAGGGGTCATTAAATTTTCATCTAACAAGACGCTGAAATTCCCTAAGAAAAATTTCAGCTTGGCATATAATCCATTTCTAAAAATCACCCTATTACTATTCAAAACTTTTTGTAGCGAACTTACTGTACCACCCTAATCTGAGAATGTCCTAGACTACTCTTTTCAAGTTGTATCTGCGTCGTTATCCGTTCTTTTAAAGCACCAACATGAGAAATAACACCAACGGAACGGTCGCCTTCGTTTTGCATTTTTTCTAAAATAGTAATCGCTTGATCTAGGGTTTCTGGATCTAACGTTCCAAAGCCTTCATCAATAAAAAGAGACTCTATTTTTACGTTGCGTGACGCAATATCAGATAAGGCAAAGGCCATAGCCAAACTCACCAAAAAAGTTTCTCCACCGGAAAGGGTGCGCACAGATCGGCGGGCATTTCCCATATAGGTGTCAAATATTTTTAGGGTATCGCTTTTCTCGGCCTCATCCGCCGTGGGGATATCCAGTACATAACGATCCGTGAATTCGGACAGGCGTTTGTTCGCATACCCGATAAGCTGTTCTAAGGTCAAATCTTGGACAAAATTGGAGAATTTATTACCGTGGGAATCGCCGATCAAATCGTTCATAGTCTTCCAAAGCAACTGGTCTTTCTTTAGCTTTTCTAGCAAGGCTTGTTCATTTTTGAACTTTTTCCGTGTCTTTTCGTCGTCTTCCAATAATTGAGAAATCTTGCCAAGATTAATGGAAAGGCTTTCCCATTTCTGCTTCGATTCATTGAACAACACCGAAAGTTGTTCAAAAGAATGTTCAGCACCATCCTTTTCCTGTAGCTTATTTAAGGTATCCGTATTCGCTGTTTGTTTTTCAGAAAGTTTCGCCTTCCAAAGCGCTAATTCACTTTTTCTTTTGCGATGTTTTGCAGCGATTTCCTCGGGTAATATAGCTAGGCGTAGCTGTTCCAAATCATCAATACCCTCTTTTTTCAACATAGCGTCCAAGTGCGCTCGATATTCAGTTGCCGCTTGCCCAGTTTTTTTTAATTGCTCCTTTAATTTACTGGCCTGATTTTCTATATTTTTCTTTGAGGTAAGGCTTTCAGCTAATTTGGTACTCAAGCTATTTGATTCCCTATCAATGCTGGTCCCCGAATAAAGTGTAGTGCGCTCCGCTTTGATACGCTCGTAATCCTTTACCGTTTTTTGCCATACTTGTTGCGGTTCTTGTAATTCCCGAAGCACATCGTTTGCAGCAAAAGCTTGCCTAGAACTCACTAATTGTTGAATGCGTTGAGAAAGGTCATTTCGTTGTAATTGCAAAACTTCTAAAGTATCTTTCGAGTCCCATTTCAAGAGTTGCAACAACCCTATTACTTCTGAATTCAAGGTTGCTTTCTCCTTTATTTTTTGGTCGATTTCAGCTTGTATACGTTGCATCTCTCCTATCCTAAACTTATTATTCTCTTCTAGGCTGATGATTAATTTTCCATTGGTATTCAAGAGCGATTCCTTATTCCTTAGCAATTCTTCATTGGCATCAAAATGCGGTTTCGTTATCGCATAGGGATGGTCTAAGGCACCACAAAGTGGACAAGGCTCATTGTTGGTTAACTGCAATCGGTGTGCATCCAAACTTTGATGTTTGCGCTGGTGTTCCAAGGTCTTTTGTAAGGCTTTTACTTCCCTATCTAGCACGGTTACTTCCTTGGTAAGTCTTAACAGCGTAACAGAATTCTCTTTCTCTTTTTCCTGTTCCGATTTTAATTGAACAGCCGCATCCGTAAGCTGTTTTTCTAATTTTAAGAGGTCACTCTTCTTATCCAAAACCACTCGTGCATGTTCCTGGAGGCTTCGTAAGGTTTCTAATTGTTCGTCCAATTCCTTTACGGAGGCAACACCAGAGGCCGCCATTGTTTCTTTCAGGCCGACTGCCAAATTGTACACCTCTTTTTCAAATTGAGTTGGGGTTTGTGGCGACCCCAAATCGTACTCCAGCTGTTGTAATTTATGTGCCAATCCCTCTAATTGTTTCTGGTGCAATTGGGCAGCGTCCTTTTTCGTGTTCTCTTCTGCTTGTAGTCGGGAAATATCCCCTCTAAAGGTTTCCAATTTGGTGTTGGCATCTTCTTGGGTAAGGGTTGCCCCAATTAAAACCGAAATCATTTTTAAGTGGCCAGCCAGTAGAACTTCAGCCTCCTCTTTTGTTTTTTGAACACTTTTTTGTTCCTGTACTATCTTTTGATATTCATTCTGTATTACATCATAACTGCGCAAGGTATCGCCATACTTGGCCAACTGCTCATGTTTTTCTAACAAAGCTTTGTCCGGCTCAAAAGCTTTAAAGAACTCTTCCAGTTCAATGGCCTTTTCCGCTAAATGTTTTTGGGCCTTTTGTGCTTCCAACAGTTGCTTTCTAATTTCAATTTTCTGCCGCTGTTGTTCGTAGTCTTTTTGCACTTTCGGCTGCGAGGACTGCAAATTGACCAACTCCTTTTGCCTGTCTTTTTTTTCATCCTCTGAAAGCAGGGAAATCGATTCCAAGCCAGCTTCTTTTAGCTCTATCCGTTTTTTAACAGCTGCATAACGTTGAAACACCGCCCTTCCAATATTTCGATATGATTTTGCCCCTGTAATATCCTCCAACAGCTTATTGCGTTCGTTACGTGGTGCTTGTAACAGCTTACTGA
This sequence comes from uncultured Maribacter sp., assembly GCA_965367705.1. GTDB lineage: Bacteria > Bacteroidota > Bacteroidia > Flavobacteriales > Flavobacteriaceae > Maribacter. Next base: position 10,440 of record CBDUKC010000018.1, read on the forward strand.
ACTCCCCCTGAGACAGCACCATAGCCTTTACGAATTGCTCATAACTTAGGCGGATAATTTCCTGATTTTTATCCGGTGTTTTGGTGCCGCTTTCCAGGATGTTCCCCGTAGCCACATCCACCAATTCTTGTTTTCTACTATTCAGGTTATTATTTCGGTTCCGCTCAATAGACCAATGACTTCGAAACCCCTTTCCGCCCACCGAGTAATCCACCTCAGCATAGCAACTAGACATATTACGGGTCATAATACCACCATCTTCTTCTAAAACGGTATTAGTAACAGCGCGGTCCACACGGGCAATCCGGTTATAAAGTGCCAAGGTAATCACGTCTAACAAACTAGATTTACCTGAACCTGTTGGGCCGGTAATTGCAAAGAGTCCAGCTTCGGCCAAGATGCCGTTGGCAAAATCTATTTCGTGTTCTCCTTTTAAGGAGTGTATGTTTTGGAACCTTATTTTTAAGATTTTCATCTGCCTATAAATTAAGTTCCTGTAAAATATCCCTAAAAGCGGCTTTGAGTTCATCGGTATTGTCGAGACCGGATTGCAGCTCTAGTTTCTTTTCGAACATTTGCATTGGGGTTACATCGGCCACATCCGTACCTACGGCAAAGGCGTCGCTAGCACCGCGCACTTTATTGGTAAACGTAAGTCTAGATTTTACAATTTGTAGCAAGGGATTCGGTTCGTCGTTAACAAAATTCTCAAAGGCCTGCCGACGTTCCAGACTTTCGGTCTCTTCATTCACAATGACCTCCGCTAGGGATATTAATGCCGTTTCTTCGTTATAGCGGCTTATTTGTTGTTGTACCTCCTCCAAACTACCCGTAAAGGCCAACAAGTTGCGCTGCTTGGGAATTGGGACAATGTCTACGCTATTTACTCGCCTATTTTTTACCGTAAGCACGTTTACCTGCTTTTGGTCCTCTTTTTCCGAAAAACTTAAGGAAACCGGCGAACCGCAATAATGGATGTAGTCTTCCTCGGATACAGCCTGCGGTTTATGGATATGCCCCAAGGCCACATAATTAGGGATTCCTTGAAACATAGCCGCTCCTACTCCAGCCTGATTTCCGATTTGGATATCACGTTCACTTTCAGATACCATACTCCCCTGCACGAACAAATGTCCCATGACTATAAAAAAGGCATCGGAATGCTGTGTTTGGTAATGTGTATTTATATTTGAAAAGTAGGTTTGGAGTCCGGCTTTAATTTGCTCAATCTTGGTAGCATAGGTTTCCCCTGCAACGGACTTTCGAATATCGCGATCTTTCAAAAAAGGTACAGCGGCTACCACCAACTTTTCTCCCTTTGTATTGACCGTGATGAACATATCGGCCATATCCTCGGTTGCACCTCCAATTACCGTAATATCAAAAGCCTTCAAAAGTTCTTGCGGTGCGTTTAAGACAGCAGCAGAATCATGATTACCACCCGTAATAATGATTTTACAGTCCAATTGCACCAATTGTCTAAGTACATCATAATACTGCTTAAAAGCAGCTTGTGAAGGATTGGCTTGGTCAAATACATCGCCCGAGACCAAAAGTACATCAACCTCATTTGACCTGATATAGGTAATCAACCACTCAAAAAACAGATTTAGGTCTTCGGCAAGATCATATTTATGAAGTTGTTTACCAATATGCCAATCCGAAGTATGGAGTATTTTCATCTGATGCTGTACATTTTTATATCGATCTATAATATTATGGATTTTTAAAGAACTAGAACGATATGACCGCCTAAAATGAGTTGATTTCATAAAACAAAAGGAAACCAAGTAATCCGTAGCATACAGAAAGGAAATTCAAGCAGATGGTCGTGTTTTCCCAATTGCATCGGATCAAGGTTCGACTATCGAATCTCGACATTCCCATACATTTTAAAATTTAGGCCTGACGAGTACTACAAGGGGTGGGGCAAATTTTGCTATATTTACATAGTACGGAACACAATTGTTCCCCATGTAATACCTAAAAAACTAAAGTAAAATGAACCGAATGAAAGAATTGAAGCGTGTATTCCTACTCATGATGGTATTCAGCTTTGTTGTCGCAGCATCATTGACCTCTTGTAGGGAACAGAAAAAGGCCGACAACACAGAACAACAAGAAGAGCACCCAACAGGTGAGGAACATCCCTCCGATGATGGTGCAGCAAAAGAAGAGCACCCAACAAGTGAGGAACATCCTTCCGACGATGGTGCAGCAAAAGAAGAGCATCCCGCAGGAGGTGATGAGCACCCAACAAGCGAAGAAAAAGATTCTATTGGAGGTAATGAACATCCCAATAATTGAGCATACATTTTACCCAAGGCCATACACATATCGCTTTCAGTTTTTGTGTATTGCTCGGTCAAAACGTAAGTTACTTTTCACCAAATGGATAGCGAAAAATAGCTGTTCTTAACAAAATAGTTGAAAAGTGTTCGCATAACGAAAACGAAGATTTAAAGAATTCAGGCTAGCGCAAACTGACCAAATCTTTTGAATCTTCGTTTTCTTTTTTCCTTTGAAACGAAAAAAATGTTTTGGGAAATAGGGGTTTATTTCCCGCTTCCATTACCGGATAGGCCAAGAAATTAATAGGTCCGGAACTGGGTCCTGGTTCCAAGACCAAATCCCGTCCCCTTGTGAACTCGATCCTGTTCGCCGGATGCCTGCCGAAATAATAGGTGGCCAAGGCTGAATATTTATTGGCCTCACTGATATCCACGGGCCACCATTTCCCTTCTGCATAAAACTCCGCCCAGCAGTGATAGCCAGAGATACCGCCTTCATTGCGGTCCGAGGGTATAGAAGCCCCAACGGCAAATCGGGAAGGAATACTCGCCGATCGCGCTAAGGAAATAAATAGGGAATGAAACTCCGTGCAATTGCCCGTAAGCGCATCACAAGCATATACGGCATCTCCTGTACCGTAGGTACCAGATTTCATGTAACGCATATTATCGATAATATAATCGTACAATGCCCTTGCCTTCATAATGCTCCCCTCTTTTCGTTTGTTACCGATAATGGAATCCGAAAGTATTTGGAATCGGTCGCCAATAGGCATGAGCAAACTGGCCCCAAGATAATCGTTGGGCGATGTCTCATCTACATAGGCTTGTTTTTCCTGCCGCTTTACATCATAGACCAACTTCACTGTTTTACCACTATGCTCGGGAAAAAAGCGCATGTGCAATACGGTATTTTTATTATACTTGTCGACTAAGGTCTCATAGACAACGGGAGTATCCATAGAAAGCAGTTCAACGGTTTGAAAACGATCGGACTGTGGCATCGGAATCCACATTGTTGTAGTCTCGTCCATCTCTGGCAACGTAATCTCATAACTGAACTCAAACTGATCTTGCCCTTCTACTACGCCCAATAAATCCTTAGATGCGTCCTGTACCGGTAACTTATACCATGTTTTGTCCTCTCGCTGTTTCCAGGTATAAAATGGTTTACCATTAAGTTTATGTAGTGTTGTTTCAGTGACCGTCATAGCGCCAGGCTCCCCTTCTAGAAAAAAATCAACATCATAAACATCGCCGCTTACATCAGCTAAATCTACACAAGCAAAATGCCGATTTGGCCCCAGATTGGAAAGATACTCGGTATGTACACGCACCAGTTGAAGACGTAGTTCCTTTCCATCGGCAGTCATTGTAAAATAACCACCATCATCTGCTACCTTTTTAGCAATATTGGCCTTAATACCTTCTTCTATATCGGCGGTCACCACTTTTGGAACGGTAGTGCTCGCCAAGGTTTTTTGTGTTCGTTTTTCCTTTTCGTTGGAATTACACGCTATCAAAACTACCGCCATCAACCCAAAAAATACCCTGGAATATATCATTTTTTTATCTACTAATTTTAGATATGAATTTACAATAATTATGGTATTATCCTAACTACTATTTACAATTAACCAAGGACTATTGAAACCAAAGCTAAAGTACATTAATCTCTAATCGAGTGCTAAGAACAGAAGAGGCATCACCTCGTACCGACCCTGAAACGGGCATGGTATTCTGGTAACTGGCACTGGAACATATAGGAAAATACATATTGGATGTTCGTATACCATTACTTGGATCGTAACCTATCCATCCTGCTCCTGGTAGAAATACCTCTGTCCAGCCATGGAGTTCATATTTAGGTTTTTCTACGTCTACATAAAAATAACCACTTACAAAACGTGCAGCCATACCATAGTATCGCAATAGCTGAATTTGCATCCAAGCCAAGTCCCTACAGGATGCTTTCTTTAAAAGGAATGTTTCATCCGGTAGGTATGGTTCACCAATCTCACGTATTTCTAAATTAAAATCCGCATGTATTTGCTGAGTCAAATTGATTAAAAAGATGAGTGTATTTCCTTTTGCACTGTCAGCAATTAAATCTCCATACCCTATCAAAGCCTCCCCAATGGTGTTCTTTTCCATATATGGCTGAAGTAGTTTCTTTAAGTCTGTGCTATACTCGAAGGGAGTTTGATTAAAACTAGGCGGAGATAAGAGAAAATTAAAAGGATTATACGGTTTTGTAATTAATACCGATGTTGCCTTTATGCTTAGGGTATCGTGCATACCTTCATACCAGCTAAAGTGCACTGTATTATTTTCTCCATCAAGCTGTTCTGAAATCCCCATAGGTTCTGGCGATACTTTCAACTTAAAACTAGAAAGTTCCGCATAGGGCGTTTGCCTTGGCTTAAACCTGAAGTAATGAGGTTCCAAAAACACTGCCGAAGCGTAGCTATATTCCGTTTCGTGTATAATTTCAATTCGCATAAAACTTTACTATTGGATTTTGATAAAATGTCCTTCATACAGGACCCGAAAGTTTTATTGATTTTGATTTTGGGTACTTACTTGTTTATTTGTGTTCGCAAAGAAAGACTCATACACAGCGTTCGAAACCTCATTCAGTTTTTTCTGAAAGCCATCAACATACTCGTGTAGACCACCTTCAAAAATATCGTTAATATCTGCAAATTCTAGTTGCGCCTTCAGCTTCCCTAACTGTTTTTCTGCGCTATTAGTGAATCCGGTATCATTTCCAGTAATGGCTTTCAAGGACTTTTCTGCCTCTATCAAACAGAAGTTCATTGATCTTGGGAATACCTTGTCCAGAATTAAAAACTCCGAAATCTTAAGCGCCGTAAGTTTTCCATGCTTTTTTCGATACATATCATAGGCAGAAACCGATTTTAATAAGGCGGCCCATTGGGCCAAATCAAAAGGAGTACCAACGGCTTTAGGTGTTGAAAGCAATATATGATATTTGACATCCAAGACACGTGATGTTTTATCGGCACGTTCTATTAACTGGCCAATTTTACCAAAATGCCATCCATCGTTTCGAGAAATAGAAATGGCAAATATGCCGTACAACAGCTGACAACCTTCCTTAACCGTTTTAAAAAACAAACGAGGATCCTGCTCCTCCCATCTCTTTTTTTCCAATCCATCTTTTACAAAGTAGTATAAATAGTTAATCTGCTCCCAGACTTCTTTTGTTATCTCAGGTCTTATCGCGCGAGCATTTTCCCTTGCGTTGCAAATGGAGTTATAGATAGAATTAGGATTTTGAGGGTCAAAACCAAGAAAATAAATCACTTTCTGTTTATCTACGGTTTTATGCAAAGATTCATACAAAGGCCAATCTCCTGTTATCATAACCAATGGTTGCCATTGCTGCACTGCATCAGGTGACGACTCTAAGGAAAGGTTAAAGTTTACATCCATAAAACGTGCGTAATTTTCGGCCCGTTCAAGATATCGGTTCATCCAATACATTGTATTTGCAATTCTACTTAGCATAGTTCTGTTTTAATTTGAAAATCCTTAAATAATATCGTTTGGAAATGGTGGTTTTTAGAAAAAGAATCAATTTTTATCCAATACCCAAGTATCCTTACTTCCTCCCCCTTGTGAGGAATTAACGACCAATGACCCCTTTGTTAGGGCAACTCTCGTAAGGGCACCAGGTATTACCTTGATATCTTTCCCATATAAGATATAGGGACGGAGATCTACATGTCTTCCTTCAATGGTATTGTCACACAGCGTTGGGACTCTAGAAAGATTGATCATGGGTTGGGCAATGTAATTCCTTGGATTGTTCTTTATTTTCGCAACAAACTCTTTATGTTCTGCTTTGGTAGCATGCGGGCCAATAAGCATTCCGTAGCCACCAGAACCATCGGTTTGTTTTACTACCAATTGGGCTATATTTTCAATTACATAGGCACAATCTTGAGGTTCTGCACAGATATAGGTCTTTATATTAGGGATGAGGGCTTCCTCTCCTAAATAGTATTTAATTAACCTTGGAATGTATGCGTATACCGCTTTATCATCTGCTACTCCAGCTCCGGGCGCGTTCACCAAAACTACGTTTCCTTTTAGATACGCACCAAAAAGTCCGGGAGTTCCCAAAAGAGAGTCTTTGTTGAATACCAACGGATCTATAAATTCATCATCGACCCTACGATAAATAACATCTACTTTTTGTAAGCCTTTGGTTGTCATCATATACACGAAATCATCTTGCACTACCAAATCCCTACCTTCTGCCAATTCAGCTCCCATTTGCTGTGCTAAATAGGCGTGCTCAAAATAGGCTGAATTATAAATACCGGGCGTTAGCACCACTATATTTGGTTTTTCCACCTTAGTAAGGGACTCCAACATATCCCTTAGGTAATGCGAATAATCGTGAACTGGCCTGACCTTTAATTTTTCGAACATCTCAGGAAAGGTGCGTTTTAAGATTTCTCTGTTTTCCAACATGTAGGAAACCCCAGACGGACACCTTAGGTTATCCTCAAGAACGTAAAAGTCACCATCGTCCCCACGGATAAGATCAGTACCCGAAATATGGCTCCATACGTTTTGCGGTGGCTTAAGACCTATACATTCTTTAAGGAAACCAGCACACGAAAGAACCAGTTCTCGAGGAATAATATTATCTTTTAAACATTTTTGATCGTTATAAACATCATCAATAAATAAATTAAGTGCAACTATTCTTTGCTGAAGTCCTTTAGCAAGATGGTCCCAGTCAGTTCCGCTTACTATCCTTGGAATAATATCTAAATGTAAAATGCGCTCAACACCTTGGTTATCACTGTAAACATTAAAGGTCATGCCTAACGATAACTGAGCCCTATCTGTTGAATGTTGTAACAAATCAAGTTTGCTCCTTTTTACATTTTCTAAGCGGTTCTTAAAAAGTTCATAGCTAGGGCGAACCGCATGGCCATCATCGAACATTTCATCATAAAACCCACTAATCTGGTACTCACTAAAATCTACTTTCGACATATATTTCTAAGGTTTTTAAAAATTGCACATGCTTATTAAAAGGAAAACTGTACAATTAAAAGCTGTAATGGAGGTGTTGCCGAGAATTTAACAACCTTTAAAAGGTACAACGAATTACTGAGATTTCATGGGTGACTCCCTATTAAATCTGATTATTTGTTAAAAACGACTATAATTACTAACCAATAGTTAAAACGGTGCATTAAGCCGTGATTCTAGTCAACTTCTTAGTTCCCAATGTTTTGAAAACGAGATAGACTTTAGCAATTCTAAAGCTTAACACTTAGACCATAATATTTCGTGAATAAATGTCATTTTCTTAACCACCGAAGGAGTGATTACAAACGGATAAACATCCGGAATTCCCATTGCCCTATTGATGCTGTTTACGGCAAATGAAAGCGGCCTGCATTTATGAACAATAGTTTGAAAATCTGTTACGACATATGGATCAAACGTAGCGGATGCCTTCATGCTTTTATTCTTGTTCGTAGGGTTTACTTCTAAACCAAAAAAATGAGCGGTCTCAACCATATCCATCACATGAAGGTAATGTGCCCATGTCTCCGCCCAATCTTCCCATGGATGTGATGTTGCGTATTTGCTAATAAAGGAATCATGCCAGTTAGCAGGAGCGCCATGTTTGTAGTATCGTTGCAGTGCTTTACTATAATTAGCTTCTTCATTGCCAAAAACATGTCTAAATTCGGCCAAGAAAGTTTCATTATTAGCGACTAAACGTTCCCAAAAATAGTGTCCAACTTCATGTCTTAAATGGCCTATTAAAGTACGATAGGGCTCATCTAATTCTTTTCTTATTTGCTCTCTAAGAACGGCATCTGCTTCTTGTAGCAATATAGTGATAACGCCGCTAGCGTGACCAGTCATTATATTTGCATTGCTCTCCTGTACTATAAAATCAAAACACAAGCCGTCATTGTTTATCATTTTACTAGGTAGGTCTAACCCTATTTTTTGTAATTGATATATTAATCGATGTTTAGCAACTTCAAGGTTTTTCCATTTAGGAAAATTTGTTTTATCGGAAAGATTAGGTATGGTTCTATTAAGTTGACATGCAGAACAATAGTCGTGTACATCATCATTGTGCAGTAGCCAATTGCAAACATCGTGCTCTTTATTTTTGCAGTATTTATAGGCAATATTTTCGCGATCCGAAATCAAAAATTCGTTTTCCGGGTCAAAGGTTAGCATTTTCCTATCATCATCCCTGTAACCACAGGCATGCCCACAATTATCACAGTGATTATTCTCAAAGTATAAGGGGTAACTACAATGTCCGCATTCAAAAATTTTCATAGTGCTAACTTACTTATAAGGTATTACTCCTATGACGTTATAGCTGTTTAGATTCATAATGGTACGCCAGCAACAATTCATGATAATCTTTAAACAAAGATGATGTATATTTTCAAGGACTCGCGTAAAAATTTATAGAAAATAATACGGCACAGCTTTTAATCTGAACACTAAATTTCAACAGGTAATACTAATTTACATTCCAAATATTAATCATGTAACTATCAATCAATTAAAGATGATTTTACATCTAAAACAATTTGCATCTTTTTAGGCGATAAGTATTCAAAATACCGTTTGGTAACGGTAAAAGATTCATCTAGGATTACAATAGCAGGTAGTGAAAATGGAATACCTTCTCTGGAGCCTAATAAAAGAGCTATTTCATGCACTGGATATCGTTTTTTTCCGAATTGTTTGTTCGTAAATCTTTGTCCGTCGAATATAATCTCCCTTGAAGCTTCGGCATTCATTTTAACCGCATAATAATCGGTATTCAAGATAGAAATGACCCTTGGGTCTTTGTAAGCTGCCTCATCCATTTTCTTACAATAGGCACACCAGTCCGCATAAAAATCAATAAACACTTTTTTTGGTTTAACTGCTAAGGAATCTTCCAACTGCTCAATGGCTAACCAATTAATGGCTTTGTTTTGGGCCTGTAGTGATATAGAGGTAAGGAAGAATATCCCCAACACAACCTTAACTTTTCTACTAAATAGTAATTCCATGACCATACTGCTAATGCAACTTACCAATTTTCACACCAAAGAAAAAAGTCCTTGGTGCCCCCGGTCCATAGACATAATCTGAATCCCGTGTGGGGCCACTATCAAAATCATCTTGAAAACTATTGAAGATATTCTTCACACCCAAGGAGAAGGTCATCATAAAATTTTCATTAAAATCCACATGAGATTCCAGCTTTAGATTCAAATCGAAAAAAGGATCAGTATCGTTCAATTGTAAAAATCCCGTATCGCTTATAACTCTTGGAACGGTCATACTGCCCGTATACGTTCCCGTAATATCCACATTAAAAAGTTCACTAGGGATCCAAGCTGTATTCAAGTAGCCATAGAAATTAGGGTTTCTAACAAATTCATCTACAAGAATATCCGTTTCACCAAGGGTTCCATCGGTCTCAAATAAAAGCTGTGGTGCGTCATATTCCGCCTTCTGTAACGTACCTCCAAGCTGCAACTGCCATTTAGGATCAGGAGATACACCAAATTCAAAATTAGTCCCATATACTTTTGCACCTTCGCCATTACGGACTTCCTCTAAAATAGAACCATTCTCCAGTACCGCACCGGTGCTCACCAGGGTAAAAGGATCTTCTAAAGTGGTGAAAAAACCTTCCAGTAAAAAATCTAATTGTAGGAGTTGTATATTTTTAGAATAATTAAATGAGCCCGTATAGGCGTTAGAATATTCCGTGGTCAAATCATTGGAGAGAATTACAAATTGAGGTTCACCACCAACACTGGAGATATGTAAATCTTCATTAAAAGCCTGTGGTGCCCTAAAACCTCTTGCATAACCACCCCTAAATTTTAAATCTTCTAAAACTTGATAAGATACCGTTAGCCTTGGGGAAAATGCGGTCTGATTGATGTCTACTCCACGATCAATTCCGCTAATGGAATAATCACCATCCACGTGCACATTGTCGATTCGAGTTCCGGCCAATAGGGTGAATTTTTCGCTCGGTTTCCACTCATATTGCGCATAACCACCTAAGGAATTTACGCTTTGATCAATCAATCGATTATAACCAGGAATCTGGTCCTCGGTTTCGGTATGGTTGAATTCGGCACCCACAGTCAATACATCTTTATTCTTAAAGCCTTTTGTAAACTGTACGCCATTCACCCAAGCAAGGTCTCTAGTGG
>CBDUKC010000019.1:0-20292 GCA_965367705.1 uncultured Maribacter sp.
GCGCTTTCCGCTATTCGTTTCATAATTTTTGGCACGTACATGCTGTTATAGCGCAATCTGGTAATAGCATTAGGTAATTCAGGATCACCATTCCAACAGTGCTCTGCACGGTCCCCGTACAAAACCTCACCTCCATAATAGGGCTCTGTAGTACTTTCCAAAAAGTCTTCCATAAGATATACGGCGTTATTTAGATAATAATTGTCCATATCCCCACAATAGATATGGATTTTACCTTTTAGGTTCTCCCCTAATTTATCCCAATCACGTTCCAAAATATGTCTTAAATCGTAGTTATCTTTCCAGTACTCTGCTACGGAATGATCTATATCACCAGTCATTTTATCCCAAATTCGCATCGGATAGCCATCCTCTCCTTGAGGCGAGTACGTGGCCTCCCAAATATCCCATTGCTGTCCAGACCGGGATTTATCACCTAAAACTAGTTCTAAGTGGTTACTTTCCTTTACTGTTGATTGTATATTCCCTAAATAATCCCGATGCGACGGCACCTCCAAAGTCTTATTCGCACTTTCGTAATAATACGCGTTCTCATCCTCGTAGATATTAGTAAGACAATAAGCACTAAAATCGATAGGGTCTGGACAGGCGGCAAAACAGCCATTGTATTCTTCGGGATATTTCACTTGTACGGCAAGGGCCTCCCAGCCACCTGTTGAACCACCGTATAAAAATCTTGCCCAGCCTTCTCCTAATCCCCTGAATTCTTTTTCTATATGCGGAATAAGCTCATAAGTAATGGCATCACCATACGGGCCTTGATTGGCCGAATTCACCGCATATGAATCATCATAATATGGCGTTGGGTGTTGTATCTCAATAATCAACATTCTAGGAAAGTCCGGTTCGTTCCAACGCTGATAAAAGTCATACGCTTCTTGTTGCTGAATAATGTTGTAGCCCTCCAAACTAAATCTTTCGGAATACTCCGGTTTCATGTTTGGATCAGGAGGCGTGGTTCTAAACCCACCAAAATCACTTGGGAAATGTCCTTGAAACACCAGTAACGGGTATTCAGCTTCTGGGTGCTCATCAAAACCTTTTGGCAGCAATACATGTGCGCCCAAATACATGTCCCTTCCCCAAAATTCAGATAGTTTCTCTGATTTTATCTTGATATGTTTTATCCATTCCGTATCCTTAGGCGCTTCAATAGGAGGAATTATTTGATCCATGACAACGTCTACATTGGCAATTCCGTTCTCAGCAACCCTAATCTTAAAAGGCTTGCTATATAAATTTCCTGGAGAGCGCTGCCATTGCTGCCCTTCACCGTTGTCCATTGGTAGCTTTACCGTTTGTCCTGTAGCCAAATTAAACGTTTCATACACATGCAATAGCGCTTGCACATTATATTCCCCGGGCGGTACTTCCGCCAAACTAGAAAAGGGATAACCAAATATCGTATCATCAAAGGTAATGGCTACATCAGGTGACATTGCATCCACATTCATTCCAAAAACCATTTGCCCGTTTAGTCCGTCATTAATTTGAAAACGAGGTTCCTTTTCATCATTATTAGACAACATTAATAACAATCTGCCGTCTTTGGGGACATCGCTAGCATCTGAACTAAAAGATATATTTACAGAGTTGGTAGATTTTAATTCCTCTTTACAGGATTGTAACACTGCAATGGATAGTAGTAAAACTATGATTTTCTTCATGGTAGGAAATATTTGTAAAAAGATACGGTATTGATCAATAGCATCAAATACCAAATCAGCTATTTTTCCGTTATTATATAGGTCTCAACCCCAAACGATAGCACAATGAAAAGACTCCTATGCTTCATAGTATTAATAACAGGGATTATTGTCATCAGCAGTTGTGATTACGATGACAGCAACGATATTGATTTCATAACGCCAGTGGATTCAACCGCTACTGGGACATTAAAGCCAGAATTGCCTTAAACTTGATAAAAAAAGTAGTACCCTAGCGCAATTCACTTGCTACTGTTATTTCACCGCCAAGACTTGTTATTTGATTTTGAACAATCTACAGACCAACTCCTCAGCATTGGTACAGTACCTATTCTCAAAATTGACAGTAGTTTTACTTGCGTACAAACTGTTTTGAATTTGTCTAAAGTTAGCTATATACTTTCGTATTAAAGCATAGAATAAGAATTCTAATGTATTCGTTTCAATATCCTTTGTGGATAGCAAAAATAAGAACCTCCGGTTTAGGTCCTAGAGAACCTTAGATTCCAAAATAACCATAGAAGAAAAATGTTTTTATCTTTCAAAGGGTAATTTGCGCTATACCTTAATTATCAAAGATTGTCTATTACCCAATAAAAAACCTCCAATCTTAAGACTGGAGGTATATCAATATATTGAAACATGTTCCCGGAAAAGGTATTTAATACTGCCAATTCGAGCAAAAAAATTATTCTCTATTTCTATGTCTTTCTCTAGCCAATAAGGTATTCTTTAACAGCATAGCAATGGTCATAGGACCAACACCTCCTGGAACCGGTGTAATGAACGAAGCTTTTTTGCTTACGTTTTCAAAATCAACATCTCCGGTAATGTAATATCCTTTAGGTCTGGAATCATCAGGCACCCTAGTAATCCCTACATCGATTACGACGGCATCGTCCTTTACCATTTCGGCCTTTAGAAAGTTAGGAACCCCAAGAGCGGAAATAACGATATCAGCCTGCGAAATAATCTGTGTAATATTCTTTGTATGACTATGTGTTAATGTAACGGTAGAATTTCCAGGCCATCCCTTTCTTCCCATCAAAATACTCATTGGCCTTCCAACAATGTGGCTTCTTCCGATAACCACGGTATGTTTCCCTTTGGTATCCACCTTATAGCGCTCCAACAATTCCAGTATACCAAATGGCGTAGCTGGAATAAAGGTACTCATATCCAGGGCCATTTTTCCAAAATTAGTCGGGTGAAAACCGTCTACATCCTTATCAGGATGTACCGCCATAATTACTTTTTGAGTATCTATTTGATCCGGTAGGGGTAATTGGACAATAAAGCCATCGATATCATCATTGACATTCAGTTCCTTTATTTTTTTTAATAATTCTTGTTCCGAAGTGGTACTGGGCATCTGTACCAGCGTAGATTCAAACCCCACTCGCTCACAAGACCTTACTTTACTACCAACATAGGTTAAACTCGCACCGTCATTCCCAACGATGATAGCTGCCAAATGGGGAACTTTTTCACCATTTGCCTTCATCTTGGCCACCTCAGCGGCAATTTCTTCCTTAATCTGATTGGATACTTTTTTACCGTCGAGAATTTCCATCTTTATCTTACTATTTACTTCTTAGTATTGACTTGCCAATGCTACTTTATTTCATATTCTGCATCATCTGCATCATTTTTTTACCTCCGCCACCTTGCATCATTTTCATCATTTTACTCATTTGATCAAACTGCTTAAGCAACTGGTTGACATCTTGAACTTCCCTACCACTTCCCTTAGCGATTCGCTTTTTACGAGTGGAATTTAGTTTAGAAGGATTGGAACGCTCGTCCGGTGTCATTGAATGTATAATGGCTTCTATATGTTTAAAGGCATCATCATCTATATCCAAACCCTTTAAGGCCTTTCCTGCACCAGGTATCATACCCATGAGGTCCTTCATGTTCCCCATTTTTTTAATTTGCTGTATTTGGCTTAAAAAATCGTCGAAACCAAATTTATTTTTGGCGATTTTCTTTTGAATCTTGCGGGCTTCTTCCTCATCGAACTGCTCCTGTGCGCGTTCTACCAAGGAAATAACATCACCCATTCCAAGAATACGGTCTGCCATACGGGAAGGATAGAAAACATCAATAGCCTCCATCTTTTCACCAGTTCCAATAAATTTAATAGGCTTATCAACTACAGATTTAATTGAAATAGCGGCACCACCACGGGTATCACCATCCAATTTGGTAAGGATTACCCCATCAAAATTAAGAATGTCGTTAAAGGCTTTTGCCGTGTTCACCGCATCTTGGCCCGTCATGGAATCCACGACAAACAAGGTTTCTTGTGGCTGTACCGCCTTGTGTATATCGGAAATCTCGGCCATCATCTTTTCGTCAACAGCTAAACGGCCAGCGGTATCTATGATGACTACATTATGACCATCTGCCTTTGCCTTGGCAACTCCCGCTTTGGCTATCGCTACCGGGTCCGTATTCTCCCTATCGGAATACACGGGCACACCTATTTGTTCCCCAACAATATGCAATTGATCAATTGCCGCAGGACGATATACGTCACATGCTACCAATAAGGGGTTCTTTGATTTTTTCGTCTTTAGGAAATTGGCTAGTTTACCAGAGAAGGTAGTTTTACCAGAACCTTGTAAGCCCGACATTAATACTACAGACGGATTACCCGACAAGTTAATACCTTCAGACTCACCACCCATAAGTTGGGTAAGTTCGTCCTTAACGATTTTAACCATTAGCTGACCAGGCTGCAAGGTTGTTAATACGTTTTGCCCCAGTGCCTTTTCTTTCACCCTATTAGTGAATTCTTTGGCAATCTTAAAGTTGACATCCGCATCCAATAAGGCCCTACGAACTTCCTTTGTGGTCTCGGCTACATTAATTTCAGTAATCTGCCCGTGTCCTTTTAAGACGTGAAGGGCTTTATCTAACTTTTCGCTTAAACTATCAAACATATATTATCGCAATTTTAAGGGGAATGCAAATTTAACAATATCAACGTTAAGTAGATAAAATGAAGGCTAAAATCTATGAAACAAAAGAGCGCTCATGTTTCATGAACGCTCTTTCTGGGATGTGGGGCAAAAAAGGTATTACATTTTCATAACAATTCCCAGTTCTAAAACTCCATCACCGCCGCCAACGAGGCCCAACTCTTTACTGTTGGCGGCGTATATCTGGATGTTATTTACTTATCTATTCTATGCGGAATCCAAAAGGCTATTGTTTTTCCAAAATAAGTCGATCTACGGTGCTATCATCATCACTTACATCTTTCAGTTCAATCCTAGTTTCGCTAAAAGAAACGATATCCCAATCTTCCGACAGCTCCGCAAAATTTGCGGGAGACGAAAAAAAGATGTTAAAATCAATATCGTCTTTTGAATCATCATCGTCTGAGGTAATGGACCAAGCTCCGCTGATGGAGTTATCATCACTGTCGGCCCTCAGAACACCGTCTGCATTAAATAAGAAACTAAAGCCAGAGAAATCTGTGGTTTCATCCAAACCTTCTTCCTCAAACAGCGCAACAACCCATGAACCAGAAGTAACAGTAGCCTTAAGGTCGGTTATATTAATTTCAGTATTTTCCATAGCACCATCATCGGAGGTTTCACAGGAAATAAACGGTAAGCCCAAAATTAAAAACGTAACGATATTAAATATTTTTTGCTTCATAGTTTAATTGTTTTGTTTTTGAAGAAAATAATAACCTCCAGAAATTACGTTCTGGAGGCATTTTATTTAAGATTTTTCAAGAACTAAGGTCGTTATAGAACCATCATCCTCAATTTCTTTCAATTCAATTCTATTGGTAGTAATGGAAACAAAATCCCAATCATCCGTGAGTTCTTCAAAAAGGAAGTTCTCACCAAAATTCAAATACACTTTAAGCTTCTCATCGCTATTTCTTAGTACTCTCCATAGTCCGGTTCCGAAAGCCTCCCCACCTTCCATTATAGAAATCTGATTATCTCCCATAAAACCAATACTGTATCCCCCAAACATTTCCGTCATGTTCTGATCAGCTTCGGTGTAAGAAGCAACAACCCATTCACCGCCTAACATTATGTTTCTTATTTCAGGAACATCTCCATCTGCAGTATTATTATCGCAAACACGTTGTAATTTCAATTCGTAGCCAATTTCTTCAACTTCAAATCTTAACCTGTTCCAAAACATTTCCCTAATTGGCCATTCAAAACTAATACCTGGCTCTTCCCCCATCTCAATCGCTACCACTAATTCTTGTGCAGTATTGAATTTGATTTCCCAAGTGCCTTGAGAAGTATTGATTCCATTGCTTAACGTAATTACGTTTTCAGACATAAATTTGAACTCGTATCCAAAAAGTCTCTTCAACTCTTCATCTTGTAATTCTACCTCTTTAATAATCCAAGAACACTCCCTTAAAATTTCACGAAAGGTATCAGGATTTATCTCCGGAAGGTCTTCCTCACAAATTTGTTTCATGATGATACGGTTGCCTTCACCATTATATAATTTAATTCTGTCATCTCCTATGTCATACACATTCCATTCCAAATTAAAATCGACAGACATATCAAACTCCATGTTCAATTTAGCACCCTCATCAGTAACCGTAGAACTCCAAGTACCTGCAATAGTTGTAGCGCCTCTAAACCCTGTAATTACGGTACCATCTTCTTTAAAGTTGAAGATATAATCTACATATTGCCCAGTCTGATCAACATTATTTCTTTTAAATTCTTTAACAAACCAAATACACTCTACCAATTCTTCGTAAAAGTCATCCTCGTCAAAATCATCATCATTATAGTCATCATCATCATCTTCATCACAAGCTTCTCTTACACCCTCTATAGTCCGTGCTAATTCTTGGTTACTATTCACCTCAACGATACTACCATCATAAAGTTTTAAGGAGATAGGAAAGTCAAAACTCAAAAAATCGTTATCATCAAGACCTTTAAAAAACAATCTAAGATCCCTATCGCTTTCAACAACAACAGACCCTGTCTGTTCTAAACTTGCATCAAAAGTAAATACCGTCATAGGGTACACGAAGTCGATACATTCAATATCATCATCATCACCACCTTCTTTACATTCAGAAGCCAATTCCCTCAATTCTTCAAAATTGGTAATAGTGATTTCAGTAAAATCACCAGCCGTAATGGTTATAGGAAACAGAATTTCTAAGAAGTCTGTATCATCATCGACCTCATCAAAAATCTCTTCTATTAAATGAAGATCCTCCCTAGAATCTATCGTAATATCCAAACCGTTTACTTGAACAGTATAAGGGAATTTGATATCAAAACAACTGGCTCCGTCTACTATATTATCAAAAGAGCCATCTTTAGTAGAGGTATTCTCAATTAACTTAGCGGCAGAAGAACTGGCTGTAATTGGCTGATCATTTGCTTCACCACCAATTTCCTCAAATTCTTCTTGACAAGAGGTAAAACTTAACACAGCCATTAGTAGGCTCAAATACACTGCATAATTAAAAAACTTTTTCATAACGATTTGGATATTTATTGTTCGTACCTCCTTAAAACAACGCCCTATAAAAATACCCTACTTTTTTAATTAACTTTTTTTAAAATACCTTTATGGAAAAATCCACCCTTTGTAAATGGACAACAAAGAACATGTATGTGAGGAAATGGTATACCAGGGTATATTCCGAACCAACTCCAAAACGATTTTTAATCATATTTTCTACAAGTATGGGAATGAGGAGAAGGCTCAAGATGCCGTGCAAGAAGCTTTCTTGAAACTTTGGGAGAACTGTGCCAAGGTTCCACCAGAAAAAGCAAAGTCTTTTTTGTACACCGTTGCCAATAACCTATATCTGAATGTACTAAAGGCCGAAAAAGTACGTCTAAAATATGCTGATAAAAGCTTAAAAACCACGAACGAGAATCCGGAGTTTATTATGGAAGAGCAACAGTTTAAGGAAAAACTGGATGCTGCTTTAAACAGCTTACCGGAAAATCAACGAGCTACATTTTTAATGAACAGAATTGATGGGTTAAAATATGCCGAAATTGCTCAACTGGAAGGGGTTAGCATAAAGGCTATCGAAAAACGGATGCATTTGGCACTTAAATCCCTAAGAGATAAAATTGATGGTATTTGAATAAGACATAATAATTACAAGTTTTTAGGCCATACGAAGAGGACCTCAAAAACTTTACTTGAATTGCTCTTTATTTTTTTATGAACACTAAATACGATAAAAAAAGTAGGGTTTTTTTAAAAGAGATTGTTAATAACATATAAAGTAAAAACTAATGCAAGAAGATTACTTAGCAAAATGGCTAAACAATGAACTTACGGGCGAAGAGCTTGTAGCGTTCAAAAAGTCTGATTCCTATGCTACTTTCCAAAAAATTCGTGCTGCTGCGGATACTTTGGCACAGCCAGATTTTGATGTGGACCAAGCCTGGGAGCAACTCGGAAGCCAACGCAAGCAAAATGAGCCAAAACTTATTACGCTATCACCATTCAAATCCTTTCTAAAAGTAGCTGCCGTAGCGGCCATTGTATTAGGTAGCGCATATTTTTATTTGAATTCCCAAAACCAATCCATTAAGACCCTATATGCAGAAACCAAGGATGTTATACTCCCCGATACTTCTAAAATTATTTTAAATGCAGAGTCACAAATCTCATATAATGAAAAAAACTGGGACTCAAAACGAAGTATCTCCTTAGAAGGAGAAGCCTTCTTTAAGGTTGCAAAAGGAAATGCCTTTACCGTGACTACGGAACAGGGCACGGTTACGGTGTTAGGAACCCAATTTAATGTAGAAAACAGACAAGGTTTCTTTGAAGTAACCTGTTTTGAAGGCTTGGTTAGCGTCGCATATCAAGGAGAAGAAACGAAACTATCGGCAGGGAACTCAATCATAGTCGTCAATGGAAAACTATCAAAACTTAGCGTGCCTGAACATGGACAACCTTCTTGGCTGCAGAACGAAAGTAGCTTTAAAAGTATTCCGCTTAAATATGTTTTGGCCGAGTTCCAACGACAACATAATATACAAGTAGAGAGTAAAGGTATCGACCAAAACATTTTATTTACAGGCTCCTTTAGCAACACTAACACTGACCTCGCACTTAAAAGTATTAGTATTCCACTACAAATAAAGTTTATTTTAGAGGGGAATAATGTGCAATTTTATGAGGAAAACGCACCTGAATAAATTTACTCTTTTTCTTTCTCTCTTAGCTCTTTTGCTGTCAATAGTGAAGGTTAGCGCCCAAGGCACGCCTAATGCCAAAATACCGCTTCATCAAATTATTGCCGCCTTGGAGCAAGATTACCAAGTTAAGTTTTCTTATCTAGATTCTGATATCATTGCAATTGAACTGGTAAAACCTAGTGCAAGCAACCTAGAGGAGATACTTCTTCAAGTTAGCAATAGCACCCAGTTAAACATTCAACAAATAAGCAACAGGTATTACAGTATATCTAAAAAAACACGCATAACTATTTGCGGCAGGGTGCTGGATAATTATGAACAGAACACTATTCCCGGTGCAACCGTACAAGTCCTTGGGACTACTCAAGCTTTGATAACGGATTTGGATGGTGGTTTTTCATTTTCGGATATACCCAGAACCGCAACACTGCAGATCAAGCATATAGGTTTTAAAACACTTTTTATACCAGCAGAAAAACTCATGGCACAACCATGTGCCGTAGTGGCCATGGCACAAAACTATCAGCAACTGGAAGAAGTGGTTGTGTATAAGTTCCTTACCGAAGGTCTTACCAAACTTACAGACGGTAGCATAGAACTCAACACTGCAGGTTTTGGAATTCTTCCAGGGCTTAGCGAACCTGATATCCTACAAAGCATACAAGCACTTCCCGGTATAAAAAGCGTGGATGAAACCGTATCCGATATTAATATACGGGGTGGTACCAATGACCAGAATCTCATCTTATGGGACGGTATTAAAATGTATCAATCCGGACATTTTTTTGGTTTGATATCTGCTTTCAATCCTTATCTAACGGATAAAGTTACCGTAATTAAAAATGGTTCCAGCGCACGATACGGTGATGGTGTGAGTGGTGTGTTAGATATGCGAACAAGAAACACTATCGAAGACGATATCTTTGGTGGAGCCGGTTTTAATCTTATTAGTGGCGATGCATATGGACAAATTTCCATTGCGGATAACCTAGCCTTACAATTCTCAGGGAGACGCTCCCATACAGATTTCCTTGACACACCCACCTATTCCACTTTTTCAGAAAAAGCCTTCCAAGATAGCGAAGTACAGGCAGATAGTGATTTCTATTTTTATGATTTTACAGCAAAGCTATTATACGATATCAATCCATATCATCGGCTCCGCCTAAGTCTTATCCATATGAAAAACAACTTGGACTATGAAGAAACCAATACCACAGGAGCTATTACGAACCTTAGTTTTTTAGACCAGACCAATCTGTCATTTGGAAGTATCCTTGAAAGCGACTGGACTACTAATTTCTCTACACAACTTAGTTTTTATTACACCAATTATCAGCTAAATGCATTGAGCATTTCTAACGATGCCAGACAAAGGTTGATACAAAATAATCTGGTCATTGAAAAAAGTGCGAAATTAAATACTACGTTACGACTAAGTGAACAGCTGAGATGGGACAACGGCTACCAGGTAACCGAAACGGGAATAGCTAATAAAACTGAGCTAAACGAACCCACATTCATTAGTAATATTAAAGGAGTGGTTTATAACCATTCTTTCTATTCGGAACTTAGCTATCATTCCCCCAACCAAAAACTGGCTGCTACAGTTGGCGGAAGGTTGAACTACATACAGAACGTAGATACATTTGAAGAACTGGTCGCAGAACCTAGAATTAATGTGAGTTATGAATTTGCTCCGTTCTTTAAAACAGAAGTACAAGGAGAATTCAAAAGTCAGACTACTAATCAGGTAATAGATTTAGAACAGAACTTTTTAGGGATAGAAAAACGTAGATGGGTGCTAGCTGATGGAGATGAAGAAAGTCTACCCATCACTAAAAGCAAACAAGGATCCTGGGGAATAAACTATGACCAAAACAGTTTCTATGCTGGCGTTGAAGCGTTCTACAAAGAAGTAACTGGAATCAATGTACGCACCCAAGGATTTCAAAACCAAAATCAGTTTGATGACGAAGTTGGAAGTTATGCTATACAAGGAGTTGAACTTCTAATCAATAAAAAATCCAATCGATACAGCGCTTGGCTAAGTTATACCTTCAATCAAAACGACTATAATTTTAAAACCTTGGTTCCAAGCTCGTTTCCCAATAACTTAGACATTACGCATTCCGCTACGCTAGCAGGAAATTACACCTTAAAACAGCTTAAATTAGGACTTGGCTTTAATTACAGATCTGGAAGACCTTTTACGCAGCCAGATGCTGTTGATCCAATTGACGATAGCATTTTTCCGAACGAAATAATTTACGAAGCATCTAATAGCGCCAGATTATCGGAGTATTTTAGGGCAGATTTTTCCGCTATCTACGACTTTTCAATTAACGACGAAATTAAAGCGTCTGCCGGAGTATCCGTACTCAACTTTACAAACAGGCGAAATAATTTAAACACCTTTTTTAGATTGAATGAGGCTAATGAAGTAGAACGGGTGGAACGCGTTTCTTTGGGGGTAACGCCAAATGCCAGTTTTAGGATACGATTTTAAGGCTTATAAAGTCTATTAATCACTAAAACATGAGGAAAGGTAATCGCTGCGAGAAATGAAAAGAAGAAGGCCAGTGAAGTATTTAGATTATCCTTGAAAAGTAAAAGAAGAATACCCATTCCTACGACCGATATCAGCCAATATGGAAAAGAAGATATCATATACTTTCTAATAGTTGTGCTGCTTACCGTTCCATAAAGATATCTAATCTGATCTATCATCGATGGTACAGAATGCCATAGAATAAAATAGATAGCAAAGGCCAATAGTAACGTAGCAGCATTAAATACAATAAAGAGTACGCCAATAAAAAACAACTCTTTAATCAAATTGAACTTCATCTTTTTTGAAGTGTAGGATATAGTGCCAAAAACAACGGTAAATATTCCCGCTAGCATTAGGGCATACATATAAAAATCTACAGGTATGAAAAAGCCACATATTTGTTCTATAATTAAACTTACATCGCTAGCATGAGCTGTAAAAATTAGAAATAAAATAAAAATTCCATAGGTGGATAAAAACATAAAGTTAAACACGGAGGGCACCTTAATTTTAGATACCCAATGTTGCTCTCCAAAATGATAGCCACTAAATAGTACGAAGGCAGCTAAGGCCACTGTTGGAATAAACAAGAATAATAAGCCGCTCCCCACAACGAAAAGCACATAGTAAATCAAGGTTGAGATAAAACCTTTCTTGGTACTAATTCCTTTGTTTGTCTTTTGGAGTAGTTTAATATCGTTCGCACCATGTAAAATACCAAAAGTCAAAATTAAAAAGTAGGCCAAAATATTTTCAAAGGTTTCTTCAAAATAGATCGCCAACCACAATGAAAAAAAGGTAGTTACAATGGTGAAATTCCCTATATCGATATTTTGAGTTATGTTTTTTTTCAATTTATTCAATAATTTAACATTTTAATTAAACATTATATGTTTAACTTTTAGTAAATTTACTTAAACAAAACCTAAAAAACTAAATATATGGAAAATTTAATGAGTACTTTTTCGCTTGTATCCAAAATGGCTACAGATGATTATGTTGGCTTTACCTTCTTTGTAGGGAGTATGGCCATGATGGCGGCTTCCGCTTTTTTCTTCTTTTCGATGAATGATTTCGATAGAAAATGGAAAACCTCGATACTAATATCCGGTATCATCACTTTTATTGCAGCGGTACATTATTTTTACATGCGCGATTATTGGGACGCAATTGGTGAATCACCTACATTTTTCAGGTATGTGGACTGGACGTTGACAGTGCCATTAATGTGTGTTGAGTTTTACCTTATTCTCAAAGTGGCAGGTGCCAAGCAATCCTTAATGTGGAAATTAATTGCCGCATCTGTGGTAATGCTGGTAACCGGATACTTTGGAGAGGCAGTTTACACCACAGGAAGCGGTCCAGCGGTATGGGGTCTAATTTCTGGGATAGCTTATTTCTACATCGTTTACGAAATTTGGTTTGGAAGCGCAAGAAAATTGGCAGAACAAGCTGGCGGTTCAGTTTTAAAGGCACACAAAACATTATGTTGGTTCGTGCTTGTAGGATGGGCAATTTATCCTCTAGGTTACATGGCAGGTACGCCAGGTTGGTATGATGGATTAGGAAACTTAGGCCTAAACATGGATGTTATTTACAACATTGGTGATGCTATCAACAAAATTGGTTTTGGTCTGGTAGTTTACGCCGCCGCAGTAGCTTCGACTAAAAAAGAAGCATAAATAGTATTTAGCAACGCTATTTAGTTGGTTATATATTAAGTTGCTATGTGAAAGACCGCCCTAGGCGGTCTTTCTTATTTTTTAAATATTAATTAGAATTTCCATTTTAAAGTGATATCCTACATTCGCTCAGGAACAGAAATACCCAACATTCTAAAAGCAGATTGAATCACTTCCCCAACCTTTTGGGACAATTGTATGCGAAGTGCCTTTTTCTCTTCATCCTGTTCTCCTAAGATAGAGACCCGCTGATATAACGAGTTAAATTCCCGTACCAAATCATAGGTGTAGTTTGCGATTACGGCAGGACTATAATTTTCGGCTGCTAATTGAATAGTATCCGGAAATACTTGCAATTGCTTAATAAGCTCCTTTTCCTTTGCGTGTAACTCATTTATGGGTACTTCCTTACTCCAATTTAGGTTAGTGTCCTTAGCCTTTCTCAAAATAGACTGTATCCTGGCATAGGTATACTGGATAAACGGACCTGTATTTCCCTGAAAATCTACGGATTCCTCAGGGTCAAATAGAATTCGCTTTTTAGGATCTACCTTCAGGATATAATACTTTAAGGCACCTAGACCGATCATTTTGTAAAGGGATTGCTTTTCTTCTTCCGAATAGCTTTCCAGTTTTCCCAACTCCTCAGAAATAGCGCCTGCAGTTTGGGTCATTTCGTCCATTAGGTCATCTGCATCTACCACCGTACCTTCCCTACTCTTCATTTTACCGCTTGGAAGATCTACCATGCCATAACTCAAATGAAATAATTTATCGGCCCATGAAAAACCAAGCTTTTTGAGAATTAGAAAAAGCACCTTGAAATGGTAATCTTGTTCATTTCCAACGGTATAAACCATCCCATTTATATCTGGATGATTTTTTACACGTTGTATAGCCGTGCCAATATCCTGAGTCATATAGACCGCCGTACCATCGGAACGCAATACAATTTTCTCATCCAATCCGTCATCCGTTAAATCTATCCAAACACTGCCATCTTCCTTCTTGAAAAATACGCCACTTTCAATTCCGTCCGCAACAATGTCCTTTCCTAAAAGATAGGTGTCACTCTCATAAAGATAAGAGTCAAAATCAACACCCAAATTTTTATAGGTCGTATCAAAGCCAGCGTATACCCATCCATTCATTTTCTTCCATAAGGCCACAACCTCAGCATCACCTGCCTCCCATTTCAATAACATTTGTTGTGCGGCCAATAGAATAGGTGCTTCTTTTTCAGCTACTTTTTTATCAACGCCTTCATTGACCATAGCGGCAACCTCCTCCTTATAAGCCTTGTCAAAAGCGACATAGTAGTTACCAACTAACTTATCTCCCTTAAGCCCTGTACTTTCAGGTGTTTCTCCATTTCCGAATCGCTGCCATGCCAACATACTTTTACAAATATGTATCCCACGATCATTAATGATCTGGGTTTTGTAGACCTTTTTACCAGAGGCCTTTAAGATTTCCGCTACTGAATATCCTAATAAATTATTACGAATATGGCCAAGGTGTAAAGGTTTGTTCGTATTTGGAGAGGAGTACTCTACTAGTATGGCGTCATCGGAAGCTGTCGCTATACCAAAGGAAATATTTTCCCGTATCCCGTTAAAAAAATTGAGGTAATACGCATCGGATATGACTAAATTCAAAAATCCCTTTACCACATTAAAGCCGGTTACCATCGCTAACTCCTTTTCTAAATAAGCGCCAACTTGCTCCCCTATCTGAACTGGATTACCCTTTATATGTCGTAACATTGGAAATACCACCACAGTAACATCCCCTTCAAAATCCTTTCTTGTGGGTTGAAATTCAATAGAAGGCAAGCTCACATCATAGATTTGGCTAACGGCCTGGGTTACTTTTTTCTCTAGTACTTCCTGAATCTTCATACATAGGTAATTAAGGCTGCAAAACTAATCATTTTTACACTTATCACTCTACAACTTCAAGTTTCCATTTCCCTTTTATTAACTTTAAAGAAAAATGCTAAATGCTAGTAAATGTATCTTACAACAATAAAGCGATAACTAAAAAAGTAGATGAGGCCGTTGGAAAACCATTCACTTTAAAAGAACGCTGGAAGATGGGCGGTATAGGCTCCCCAAAACTCATTATTACGGAAACCAGTGTAGAAATTAGAAATTTGCTAATTCTAGACAACAATAGGGATGCCTGTAATATAGAAATTAGACCGAAGGGTATTATAGTGCGTTTCCGGTCTTTGTTAGAAACTTTCGCCTTGGTGATTCCCTACTATAAGCTTACCATCTACAAAGGGCAAGCCTCCGTGTACTCGGTGTACCGTGATAATTATTTTATTAAGGTGGAATCCGATACCAAAGCAGTACAGAAGTTCTTTTCGAGACTCCTTGGCTATAAGGCGGACAATGCTCCTACTTCTATTGATGATTTATAAAAAATAGTTTTGAAACTTAAACCGCGTTTATATGTCATTTAATAATAAGGTTACAGAGCTAATCGACGAAAGAATGCAATTCTTCAAATTCCAACTGCTAAATTAAACGTTAAAACAACATTGCTGAAAAATGAAAATACTTCTTACCGGTGCCAATGGCTATATAGGAATGCGACTGCTACCCGAATTATTGGAAGCCGGTCATGAGGTGGTGTGTGCTGTTAGGGATGCAGCTCGACTCTCGGTAGATGCCGAAACACGCAAAAGAATAGCTATTGTAGAAATAGATTTTTTAAAGGAAGTACAACCGGGTTTGTTGCCAAACGATTTGGATGCAGCCTACTTCCTTATTCATTCCATGAGCACCTCAACAACGAATTTTGATGAATTAGAGGCCAGAACGGCAACCACATTTAATAGCTATGTAGCTGAATCCGGCATAAAACAAGTAATTTACCTCAGCGGTATAGTTAACGATGCTAATCTATCAAAACACCTTAGGTCACGTAAAAATGTGGAGGAAATATTATATCAGGGTGATTTTAGCCTCACCGTACTTCGAGCAGGAATCATCGTAGGTTCTGGAAGTTCATCTTTTGAAATCATACGGGATCTTTGCGAAAAACTACCCTTTATGATTACCCCAAAATGGGTACTCACCAAAACGCAACCTATAGCCATACGAGATGTTATTACATTTTTAACCGGTGTTTTAGGGAATAAAAAAACCTATAACGATTCCTTTGATATTGCAGGGCCAAATGTGCTAACCTACAAGGAAATGCTACATCAATATGCAAAAGCGCGGGGTTTTAAAAATTGGATTTACACCGTTCCTGTGATGACTCCAAAACTATCTTCGTATTGGTTATATTTTGTCACCTCCACTTCGTATACCCTTGCGCTTAACCTTGTAGATAGTATGAAAATTGAAGTCGTTGCCAAAGACCAGCGGTTAGCAGAACTACTTGGAATAACTACCCACACCTACAGCGAAGCAATAGACATGGCCTTTGTAAAAATAGAACAGAACCTTGTACTAAGTAGCTGGAAAGATAGCATGGTTAGCGGTCGTTTTAATAATAATTTAGAAAAATACATACAGGTACCCAAGTTTGGGGTCTTAAAAGATGTGCAGACCATGCAAATAAACGACCCAGTGCAAGTACTCGGAAATATCTGGAAAATTGGTGGGGAAAATGGCTGGTACTATGGTAACTGGCTCTGGAAAATTCGTGGGTTTTTAGATAAACTTATTGGTGGTGTGGGATTAAGACGTGGTAGAACGCATAGAGATAAAATCTATGCCGGTGATGCCCTAGATTTTTGGCGCGTACTTTTAGCGGATAAAAAAGGAAAGAGATTATTACTCTTTGCTGAAATGAAACTTCCCGGGGAAGCTTGGCTAGAGTTTAAGATCGATGAGAACAACATACTTCACCAAACGGCCACCTTTAGACCTAGAGGACTTAGTGGTAGGTTATATTGGTATAGCATCGTACCCTTACATTATTTTATTTTTGGTGGGATGATTAGAAATATAGCAAGGACGAGAAGTAAAAAAGAAAAGGAAAATTGACTACGTCATTTTAATACGGTTATTGATTAAAAAAACAGGGTAATCGGATAAAATAGTAAAATGATAACCCATTAAAAACTATTGTGTTCTCAATAGCATAAATTTCAATACCCAAACAGCACATTTAGTTTATTCCTAAAGCGATTAAACAAGTTTCAAGGGCATTTCCCTTAATCGTTGTCCCGTAAGTCTAAACACGGCATTCGCTATTGCAGCACCTATAGGTCCCAGTGGTGGTTCTCCAACAGCACCAGGTGTTTCTGAACCTTGGAGCAATACTACATCAATCTCTTTAGGAGCGTGTTTCATTAGTGCCATTTGGTAAGGACCATATATGGTTGGAGTAAGTTCTCCATTTTCGACCTCCATCTTCTCGAACATAGCTGCACTCATTCCCATGATGATAGCCCCCTCGCATTGCGCACGTACTTGATCCGGGTTTACGGCCAATCCTGGGTCCATCGCACAGGTTACCTTATGGACTTTTATCTCATTGTTAACTATAGACACCTCGGCTATTTCAGCACAGGGTGTATTTGCATCTGTAGACACGGCAAAACCCATTGCCCTTCCATTACTAATAGTATCCGTATATCCAGCTTTTTCCACCACAGCCTTTATCACCGATTTTAAGCGTTTACCCCTATCGTCATTCTGGATTTGAGCCAAACGGAATTCCGCGGGATTTTTTCCTGAGACTACTGCGAGTTCATCCATGAAACTTTCAATCGCAAAGGTATTGGCCAACAGTCCAAGACTACGCCACCAACTGGTAGCAAAAGGTAGTTTTATACGCCAAGATATTGCTTGATAGTTAGGAATGCCTCCATACTGAATCATTCCTCCACGCCAAGCGCCTAGATCGGCTCCTAAAACAGTTTCCAACACTTCAGGTAGCATAGGAGATCCCCAGGCCACATCGCCACTAGAGACATTGTGCTCCAAGGCTTCTATCATCCCATCAGAAGTTAGTGTTCCCTTCATCACATGATGTGTTGGGGGACGAAACGTATCATTCTGAAACTCTTCTTTTCTTGTAAAAAAGCATTTTACTGGCTTTCCTACCGCTTTAGATAAGAGTGCCGCCTGAATACCATTTGGGGTATGTAATCGTCTTCCAAAACCGCCACCTAAAAAGGTTGGTACTATATTAACCTGTGTTGCGTCAAAACCTAGCCGTTCCGCAATTTCACCTCTTGTAATACTTACCACCTGTGTTGACATCATGATGGTGGCTTTATCGGCCTCAACATAGGCAACAGCTCCACTCGGTTCCATTTGAGCATGCGCACCAATTGGGCTCCAATACTCAGAAACGATTGTATGATCACTATTGTTTAAGATGTTTTCAGCATCACCTACTTTCTGAATAACGTAAGGTTTCCCTTTCCCCACTTCTACCATATCCCTGATATCAGAAGTCTGTATATCACCCTGTGTTTGCCATTGCACGTCAATGGCTTCTTTTGCGTTCTCGGCTTCAATCAATGAATTGGCAACTACCCCTACAAAATCCTTTTCTTTTACAATCTTTACAACACCGGGCATTCCTTCGGCTTTGCTCGTATCCGCTCCTACATATGTTGATCCAATTCTCACAGGTCTCACCACGGCTCCGTAAAGCATATTTGGCATGGTTGCATCCATACCAAATATGGGGGAACCAAATACTTTATCATCCAAATCTACACGCGCTATGGGCTTACCTACAAACTTATAATCTGAGATTGGTTTTAATTCAGGAGTCTCAGGAACATCCCAATCTTTAACGCCCTCAATTGCTTGAGCAAAAGACATGGTTTTTTCTCCAATAAAAAAAATACCATTCTCTATGCTTAGCTCTGCAACATTGACTTGCATTTTTTTAGCCG
Organism: uncultured Maribacter sp.; assembly: GCA_965367705.1. Taxonomy (GTDB): domain Bacteria; phylum Bacteroidota; class Bacteroidia; order Flavobacteriales; family Flavobacteriaceae; genus Maribacter. Next base: position 19,035 of record CBDUKC010000019.1, read on the forward strand.
CTTCAATTTTTATCATTTCCCGCATAGTAGCCGCTAATTCTCGGAGTGGCACCCAAAGTGAGGATACCGATGTGCTGCCACCTGTAGCAAACGCATCCATGTTCCCGGAGGCGGAGTCCGCATGCACCACAGTAATTTGATTCATGGAAACCTCTAGCTCGTCTGCAGCCATTTGCGCTAAACTAGTAAAAGTCCCCTGCCCCATTTCCACCTTTGGACTATGAAGCACCACATTATTTTCGTTGGTTATTTCAAACCATATGATAGGCGTATCCGTATTTCCTTGATAGGGGGCATCTGCAGTATTTATAAATCCTGCGATTTTTCTTCGGATTGGATTTCTAAACAAATAGGTGCCAACAGCTAGTACTCCCACTGTTCCTAAACCTCCTCTAACCAAAAACTTACGCCTAGATAATTTTTTCTTTGCTGCCATCCTTTAAGAATTTTGGGTTTCAGTTGCACTGTTTGAATTATGTAATTCCGCTGCCCTGTGAATGGCTTTTCGCATACGATAATACGTAGCACAACGGCATACATTCAAAATATTATTATCAATATCCTCATCCGTAGGGTTTGGAATCTTATCCAGCAATGCGGCAGTAGCCATTATAAATCCAGGCTGACAGTAGCCACATTGTGGTACTATTTCATTTATCCACGCTTGCTGAACGGGATGAGGGTTTTCCTTATTTCCGAGGCCCTCTATAGTAGTGATTTTTTTTCCGGAAGCAAACTTAACCGCATAAGAGCAGGAGCGCACGGCTTCCCCATCTACATGCAAGGTACATGCACCACAGGCTGCTTTACCGCACCCAAATTTTGTACCCTTTAAATTCAATATATCTCGAATGACCCATAGCAAGGGTGTATTCTCGTCCTCCACAGTTATACTATGCTCTGTTCCGTTAACCTGTAATAATATAGTCATATGTGTATTTTTATTCGGATGGTATAAACGCACCGTTCTTAAACCAGTCTTTCACTGCACTCTTAAAATCATCTTCGGATACTGGGGGTGGTTCTCGTTGCATTCCATTTTATCTACACCTGATCTCCAATCCCAAAGTACTAATTTATCCTCTATCATGTGTTTGATCAGTTCTTCATGATTTTTACCACCATTCGTTTTCATATCCAACATTCGTTCGGCTACCGCTGTCCTGCTCAATCCTTGCCACCCCATCGAGGCAGGAGCCAAAGACCAATGAGGAGCTCCTGGAACCCCGGAATACTCATTATTTTCTGACTGATGACA
>CBDUKC010000020.1:0-20133 GCA_965367705.1 uncultured Maribacter sp.
CGTACCGCATTTGAATTCTTAAAAACTCGGGTTCTCCATGACCAACCCATTTCAAAAAAACGACTTCCGCCAACCTTATAAGGGGTATCACCAAAAGATTCTCCATCAATAATGGCATTACTAAAGCCTACAGCGATTACCGGATCGGAATAGGTACGCCTATCGTATTTAATATTCCGATGCCAATCATTTGAATTAAAAGACCATACACGCTCTCCGTTCACGTCAATTTTTACAATCCCGTCGTCATCTTCTATAGATTCAGATAACACAAGGGTTTCATCTTCGTTACGTTCTAGCAATGAAATCTTATTATCTATAATCGCAATTCGATTTTCAATGTTTAAAGCTCTTTTTTTTGCGGCCTCTTCCTTTAACGTTACCGCTTCTGCTTCACTAATTACACCTCTTTGCAAACGTTCATTTACATTCTCCACTTCCTTTTTTAGAGCCTCTTTCTCCTTACTAATAATCTTCTCTTTGGTTTCTTCCAAAACCTTAATAGTGGTCTCATTTTCTTTTTTTACATCTTGTCCGTAAGTGTTCTGCACGAACAAAACCAAGAATACAGCCATAAAATACAATGCAATTTTTCTCATGATAATTTGATTTTAATTTTGATTGATGAATAAACTCCTTCCTGCCCCATCTGATTTTGATGGCGTATTTGGAAATTTAAAATTGATGATTTGTTAATTATTTCGATCTGCAACCGCGGTTCGCACCTTCAGAAAACCAGTTTTAAGTGATTGGAATATCTGGTCTCGAAAAGACTGATCAAGTTCTTCTTCAACCTGCGATAGCAAGGCTAAAGCGTCTACAGTTTTATCGGTTTTAAAAAGCTGTTCTTTTAAAATAGCATATTGTGCGTTTCGAAGTAAGGAGTCTACCTCGGCATCAGAAACCTCAGCAGAAAGTTCTAGTAGTTGTACTTGCGCCATAACATCGGCAATTTTATCATTTAAGACTGCTTGCGAAAGCTGCGTTGGTATTTCGATAGCTTCTGACTCTTGCTGAGCATCCTCAAAAACCACAGCATTCTCTTGTCCTTGTTCGATAGCATCTGGCTTCGAATTTTTGGTAAAGGCAGCAATCTCTTGCTTTACTAGGTTTGCATCTTGTTCTTTCTCTTCTTCTAAAGCAAGACCTTTTATATTTGTGTTAGCATCTTTTAAAGTAGGCTCTTCACGCTTTTCAATAGGAACCACAATAGGTTTTTGCACCAAAATGGGACTTGCCGGTATGGTTTTTTCCTCATTAGCCATATAGAAAACAGCCACTCCAATTACTACTGCTACACTCGCAGCAATACCTAACCAAAAATATCCGGATTTCTTAGGTGCTTGCTCCGGTTTCAACTCTGTTGAAATGCGTTGCCAAGCTTTGGAAGAAGGGGTTATTTCCCTCGTATCCAATTTGGATTTTATATGTGTTTCAAACTTATCTGCTTCCATAGCCAATGATATTTTGTTTCTTTAATTGTTCTTGTAAAAGCCTCCGTGCCTTTAATAATTGCGTTTTAGACGTACTCTCAGAAATATCCAGCATTTTCGCTATTTCCTGATGTTTATACCCCTCTACCGTGTACAAAACAAAGACCATCTTGTACCCTTGTGGAAGTGCGTCAATCAACCGTTGTATATGTTCCGTATCTAAATCCGTGGTTTGTATGTTTGTTTGATGTTCATGCTTTTCATACACCTCATCGTCATAGACTACAAATTGTTGTTTTCGCAGATAAGAGATACTTTCTCTTATCATGATTCTTCGCACCCAACCTTCAAAACTACCTTGAAACTTAAAAGTCTCTAAATGTGTAAAAACCTTTAGAAAACCGTTTACCATTACATCCTCGGCAAAATGGATATCCTTTATATACTGCCTACAAACACTTAACATCTTTGATGCATGTGTAGCGTACAAACGCTGCTGGGCATCTGGATTACCATCGATAGCTTTTTTAATAAGCTGTTTTTCGTTTCTATAGAAAGGTATAATTTTCACAATCTTTATAAGGTCTTCTATTACTATAGACGCAATGCAACCAAAGATAGTTGCCTGAGGTAGATAAAAAAATAATTATATTTTTTAAGAATCTGATTTTCAATCAGTTAAAATCAAAAAAAATTAAAAAATAAAAATGCAGCTTACCGCTACTCCCGAATCTTATCTTTTAAAAACATATAAATCAAAATAGCTTTGTAGTTACAGCAAGGGTGGTTTATTTATCGCGATCTACCACATAGTTCACCATCAATTCCAAAGCACTACGGTATTCCGATTCCGGATAGGTTTGCAATAAGCTCAAAGCCTCGTCTCTATACCAAAGCATTTTATCTACAGCATAGTCCAAACCTCCAGTTTTCTTTACAAAAGCAATGACCTCTTTTACCCTGGTTTTATTTTTATTGTGATTTTTGATGGAGTTAATAACCCAACTTTTTTCCTTTTTGGAACAATGGTTCAAGGTATATATGAGCGGAAGTGTCATTTTTTGTTCCTTGATATCTATTCCCGTAGGTTTCCCTATACGTTCGTTTCCATAATCAAATAGGTCGTCCTTTATTTGAAATGCCATACCACAGAGCTCTCCGAATTTCCTGAAGGTTTCCACGTCGTCACTTTCTGGCTTTACAGAACAGGCTCCCAAACCGCAACAGGCGGCTATTAAGGTGGCCGTTTTTTGACGGATGATATCGTAATATACTTCTTCGGTAATATCCAAGCGACGTGCTTTTTCAATCTGTAACAGCTCTCCCTCGCTCATTTCTCGAACGGCAACAGATATTATTCGAAGTAAATCAAAATCACCATTATCAATAGAAAGCAATAATCCTTTAGACAATAAATAATCTCCAACGAGTACCGCAATCTTATTCTTCCATAAAGCATTTATGGAAAAGAAGCCGCGTCGTTTGTTACTTTCATCCACCACATCATCATGGACTAAGGTAGCCGTATGAATAAGCTCAATTACTGCAGCACCGCGATACGTGCGTTCGTTTACCTCACCTTTATTTAAAAGTTTGGCGGTAAGGAACACGAACATAGGTCGCATCTGCTTCCCTTTTCTATTAACGATATAATGGGTTATGCGGTTAAGCAGCGCTACTTTTGAAGTCATGGACTCCCGAAACTTGGACTCAAACAGTTCCATCTCTTTGGCAACGGGTTCCTTTATTTGCGCTACAATTTTCAGCCTATCGGGTTTTGTATCAAAATTAACGAAAAGCAGGCAGTAAACGGACTTCTAAAAGCGGTATTCAGTTTAAAGTAGTACAGTGATCGAAGAAAGGCAGGGAACAAAGGGGTATGATTCCGAATAAATCAAACTATTCGGTTACGTGCGACTGGACGCTTGTTCATACTCGATAGCATAACAGACCCTATTTCCAAACCTTAGGACTTATTTGCCAATTGCCCACAAGCAGCATCTATATCCTTACCTCTAGAACGTCGAACAGTAACGGTGATACCATTTTTCTCTAAGGTTTCCACGTACATATCAATAGCTGCATTGGAGGCTTGTTGAAACTCACCATCATCTATAGGGTTGTATTCGATAAGGTTCACTTTAGATGGTGCAAACCGGCAAAAATCAACAAGAGCGTCTACATCCTTTTTCTTGTCGTTGATACCCTCCCAAACCACATATTCATACGTAATCCTACTTTTGGTTTTCTCATACCAATACATTAATGACTCCCTTAAATCTGCTAAAGTAAACGTAGCGTTAAAGGGCATAATAGAGGTGCGTATCTCATCAATAGCAGAATGCAAGGATACCGCCAGTTTAAACCGGACTTCCTCGTCTGCCATGCGCTTTATGAGTTTAGGAACTCCCGATGTAGAAACGATAATACGTTTGGGCGACATTCCCAAGCCCTCAGGAGAGGTAATCATATCTATAGCCTTTATTACATTTTTGTAGTTCATGAGCGGTTCTCCCATACCCATAAAAACAATATTGCTAAGGGGTCTATCAAAATATAAACGACTTTCGTTATCTATGGCAACCACCTGATCATAGATTTCATCAGGATTTAGGTTTCGCATTCGCTTTAGTCGCGATGTAGCACAAAATCTACAATCCAAACTACAACCAACCTGACTCGAAACACATGCGGTAGTCCTAGTTTTAGTTGGAATCAAAACAGATTCAACAACCAAGTCGTCATGAAGCCGCACAGCATTCTTTATGGTCCCGTCCGAACTTCGTTGCATCAAATCCACTTTTATGTGATTGATTACAAAATTGGCTTCCAACATATCCCGTGTGGTCTTGGAAAGATTGGTCATAACATCAAAGGAGTGTGCTCCTTTTTGCCAAAGCCATTCGTACACTTGATTGCCACGAAAAGGCTGGTCCCCTTGACCTGTAAAAAAGTCTCGGAGTTGTTCCTTGGTCAATGCCCTAACATCTTTCTTTTTTGTCTCCACAGTTAGCTAATAAAAAATCCCTCCTGTATCAATTTTGGTATAAGAGGGATTTAATTTTTAAAAAAATCAACAGTTTTCCGCTAGTCCCAAATTGAATTGGACACCGGTGCGGTAATAATACTTAGCCTACTATATGATTAGCATAGCATCACCATAAGAGTAAAATTTGTATTGCTCTAAAATAGCTTCTTTGTAAGATTTTTTCATTAAATCATGACCCATAAATGCTGAAATCATCATTAACAAGGTAGATTTTGGTAAATGAAAGTTTGTTATCATCGCATTGGCAATACTAAACTCGTAAGGTGGAAAGATAAATTTATTAGTCCATCCTTCATAGGTGTTCAATGTGTGATTGGATGACACCGCACTTTCCAAACCTCTCATTGCGGTAGTGCCTACGGCGCAAACTCTTTTTTTCTTTATTTTGGCGTTATTGACAATTTCTGTCGCTTTTTCATCGATAAACAGCTCTTCGCTATCCATCTTATGTTTGGACAAATCCTCAACTTCTACTGGGTTAAACGTACCCAAACCTACATGCAAGGTTAATTCTGCAAAATCAATTCCTTTTATCTCTAAACGTTTTAAAAGATGTTTTGAAAAATGCATGCCAGCAGTAGGCGCTGCTACGGCACCTTCATGTTTAGCATAAATTGTCTGATAACGCTCTGCATCTTCAGGCTCTACGTCTCTTTTTATATATTTTGGCAATGGAGTCTCTCCCAATTCCTTTAATTTTCTTCTAAAATCTATATAAGCACCATCATATAAGAAACGTAGGGTACGACCTCTAGACGTTGTATTATCTATAACTTCGGCTACCAATGTTTCATCCTCTCCAAAATACAGTTTATTACCAATACGAATTTTCCGGGCTGGATCTACCAAAACATCCCACAAGCGTTGCTCCTCATTAAGTTCACGTAATAAAAAGACTTCGATACGCGCTCCTGTTTTTTCCTTATTCCCATAAAGTCTGGCCGGAAAAACTTTGGTATTGTTCAACACCATAACATCACCTTCGTCAAAATAATCGATCATATCCTTGAACATTTTATGCTCAATTTTTCCAGTTTCCCTATGGATAACCATCAATTTAGACTCATCTCTATTTTCAGAAGGATGCTCTGCCAATAATTCATCTGGAAGCTCAAAACTAAAGTGCGATAATTTCATATGTTATATGTTTCTTTTTTTAGTTAGTGCACGCCTATCAAAAAATCCTAAGCTTTCAAGAGATTATAGCTCCCAACGAATTGACCCATCGATTCTTTTTTACACGGAAATGCGGCTGCAAATATACAATCTGGGAAGGGGGGTTGTCAAGTAAATACGGGATTATAATTCGGAGATGGTGAATTGAAGTCCTTTTAAGTCTTCCCAAAAATCGGGATATGATTTGGAAACCACCTCCGCATCGTTTATGTACAGGGCTGTTTTCATTGCCAATGGTGCAAAAGCCATTGCCATTCTATGATCATTATACGTATCAACGGCTACATCCTTTTTAAAGCTTTGTGATGGCTTTATGGTAAGGGATTTATCGGTTACAGCAATGTCAGCCCCAAATTTGCTTAGTTCTGTGTGTAAGGCTTCCAATCTATCGGTCTCTTTTATTTTAAGTGTATGTAATCCCGTTAAAAGACAGCCCATACCAAGTCCAAAAGTGGTAACGGCGATAGTCTGTGCTATATCCGGTGCGTTTGCCAAATCAAACTCCACCGTATTAGTTACTGGTTCATTAGTTTTTATTAACCGTATCGTATGTTCCTCAAAAGTAGTCTGTACACCAAAACGGGTATATAGTTTCGCCAATACACTATCGCCCTGCAAGCTGTTCTGCTTATAAGCCGATAAAGTGATTTCTGAACCAATGGCCGCCATTGCAATAATACTGTAGTAATACGAAGCAGAACTCCAATCAGACTCCACTACTAAACGTGTAGGTATCACAGAAGCTTTAGGACTTACCGTAATAAGATTCCCTTCAAAAGAATTGGGTATACCCAGTTCGTCCAAAAGTCCTAATGTCATTTTTATGTACGGTACCGATGTAATCTTACCCACGAGTTCCAATTCAAGACCGTTTTTAAGGCTTGGAGCGAGTAATAACAAAGATGATATGTACTGACTGCTTACATTCGCTGGAAGACTTACCTTGTCCTTCATTAGCGCTTTGCCGTTAATCCTAATGGGAGGATATCCTTCCTCTTTTTCATACGAAATATCCGCCCCTATATCGCGTAGGGCATCCACCAATATTTTGATGGGCCTTTCGGTCATACGTTTGGAACCCGTCAACAACACATTTTTCCCTTCTTGTCCAGAAAAATACCCTGTTAAAAAGCGCATTGCAGTACCTGCGTGATGGATATCTACCGTGCCAGAGGTCTTTTTCAACCCTTCTGCCATAACTCTTGCGTCGTCAGAATTGGACGTGTTTTCAATTGTCACACCATCATATAAAGCAGCCAGTAACAAGGATCGATTAGATTCACTTTTAGAACCTGTGATTTTAATTTGTGCGTGTAATTGATTTTCGGAAGGGCCAGTAAGGTGAAGTTTCAAGATAGTCTGAGTTAAAAACGAGCGGTAAATATAGTATTATTTCAGCTTTTTATTATTGTGATGACGATCGTGATCCCGCTTGGTTTTTATATCTAACTTTTTGTCAAAGGATTGTTGCAAATCTATGCCTGTTTGATTTGCTAAACAGAGTACCACAAAAAGGACATCTGCCAATTCCTCTCCCAAATCCTTTGATTTATCCGATTCTTTTTCACTTTGTTCTCCGTAGCGTCTGGCTATGATGCGCGCCACTTCACCCACCTCCTCGGTAAGCTGGGCCATATTCGTTAGCTCGTTAAAGTAACGTACGCCATGTTCCTTAATCCAATCGTCTACCGCCTGTTGTGCGTTTTGTATGTTCATTACTCCTTATTTTTTGTGTCCAGTAAGATTGTCACAGGACCATTGTTTATCAAATCCACATTCATATCAGCCCCAAAAACACCTGTTCCTACGTTTTTGCCTAGTTCCTTTTCTAGCTCCGAAACAAATGCCTCATAGAGCGGAATAGCAATAACTGGCTTCGCTGCTTTTATGTACGAAGGTCGGTTGCCTTTTTTTGTTGCGGCAAACAATGTAAACTGACTCACGACTATGGCCTCACCTTTTATGTCTAATAATGAACGGTTCATTACGCCATCCGCATCATTAAAAATACGAAGGTTCGTTATTTTACGAACCAACCACTGTATATCTTCTTCCCCATCTTCGTCCGTAACTCCCAATAACACCATCAGACCTGTTGTCATAGAAGAAATCACTTTTCCCTTCACTGTAACGCTGGCACTGGATACGCGCTGTACAACTGCTCTCATTTATTTCTTTTCTTCATGTTTGTCTATACGGTAGTTTTCATCCTCTCCCTTTACCATTTGAAGGTAACTTTGATATCTACTCCAAGAAATTTTTCCTTCTTCTAAGGCATCTTTAACAGCACATTTGGGCTCATCAATATGTATACAATTATTGAACTTGCACTCTTGCTTCAATTTAAACAGCTCTGGAAAATAATCGCCTATTTCCTCTTTCTGCATATCTACAATTCCAAATCCCTTAATCCCAGGGGTATCTATAATCCGTGCATCAAAATCCATATCGTACATTTCTGCAAAGGTTGTGGTATGCTGACCTTGTAAATGTTGTTCAGAAATTTGTGCAGTTTTAAGATTTAAATTCGGATCAATCGCATTGATCAGTGTTGATTTACCTACGCCTGAATGTCCAGAAAACATAGACGTTTTTCCTGTCATCCATTCTTTAATTTGATTTACATTTCTACCTGTTAAAGCGGATATTCCAACACAGGTGTACCCTATCTCCCTGTACATCGCCGCCAAGTATTTCGCCTCGTCTCGTTCCTCATCCGTGTAGGTGTCAATTTTGTTAAACACTAAAATTGCTGGAATATGATACGCTTCCGCAGTAACCAAAAATCTATCTATAAAAATAGAATGTGTAGGTGGGTTATTAAGAGTAATAAGCAAAAATACCTGATCTAGATTCGAAGCTATAATATGGGTTTGCTTAGATAGATTTACGGATTTTCTAATGATATAATTTTTACGCTCATCGATTTTATGGATGATACCGATAGTATCGTCTCCTATGGTTTCTACTTCAAAATGGACCTTGTCTCCAACAGCTACTGGATTTGTGCTTTTTATTCCTTTTATGCGAAATTTTCCCTTGATTCTACAATTATAAAAATCACCCCTTTCGGATTTCACCGTGTACCAGCTTCCTGTCGACTTATAAACTATTCCCTTCATTCTGTGTAAAAGATTTTTCAATCCATACAAAGTAACCTCTTTATTCATGAAAATGAATAAAAATTTGAAAACAAACACAAACTATAACAAACGTACTATCTTAAAAAATCTCTATGAATCACATGGATTGCTGAGATCTCTCGTGCTACTAAACAAGAGAAGGTTACAAACGAATCACTAATCTAAATGATTGAACTTGGTTTTTACAATTACATGATATTGATAAAATCACTTATTCTGATGCAAGCCTAGGCGCGAATCTTGGCTTTACATACTATGAAAAAGGCTAGAGCATCCGTTGGATTTTTTATACCTGTTTTGTAGAAAAAAGTAAATAAAACGATTTTAAAGGCTATCCACAATATATTGGTGCGAAATATGTATTTTAGAGTGAATTATAAATCCTAAATAAAATGCAAACTAAATAATTATGATAAAAAGTATTTTAAGTCTATTGATCGTTTTTTGTGGAGCCTTAAGTTTAAGTGCCCAGGAATTCAAGGTCATTACCAGTGTAGAATCAATTGTATCAAGTGGTCTTGGGCGATCACGAATTATTGATGGTAATGAGGAAAAAAATTACTCTGAATTTACTTCAACCCAAACCGACGACGATAATACTCGAAACAAGTCAAAAAGAGAAGAAATTAGAGTTAAAGATTTTGATGAGACCAAACTATTGAACTTCTTTAATATTGCGGGTATACGTTTTCAAAACATTGCCGCGAACGATGCTATTATCACATCTAAAATAAACGCAATGGTGGCAGATGGCTGGGAACTAGCTTTCGTAACGAGTGCTGTTGAAAGCGACAGTGGCAAGGGAGATGGCTCAGGGATATTTATTACACGTTATATCTTCAAAAGATAAATTCAAAAAAAAGGTTGGTATTACATCTGCAGATGCAACACCAACCTTTTCTTCTTTATAAAAATACCCAACTTAAAAAGTTGTGTATTTTTAGTTTTTATGCCTTTACTATTTTTTCTTGATGATTGATAGATTCTTGATGAATAGCTTTAAACATTCTTAAGACAAACTCTTCACTAAGGCCTTTAGTTTCTCCTTCTAAAATCATTTTACCTAGTATCTCGTTCCATCTATTGGATTGCAGAACGGCAACGTTTCTAGATTTTTTAAGTGCTCCGATTCCATCAGATATCTTCATCCGCTTACCTAAGGTCTCTATCAATTGATTGTCAATAACATCAATCTGAGCCCTTAGGTTACTTAATTGACTGTTATATTCCGCTTCTGGATCTGATTCCTTTCTAATCTTCAAATCTCTCATTATTTGCACTAAGGTGGATGGTGTCACCTGTTGAGCGGCGTCACTCCATGCATTGTCAGGATCAAAATGAGTTTCAATCATCAATCCATCAAAATTTAAATCCAATGCTGTTTGCGATACGTCAAAAATCATATCACGCTTTCCGGTAATGTGTGACGGGTCATTGATCAATGGTAAATCCGGAAATTTATTCTGGAACTCAATGGCTAATTGCCATTCTGGAATGTTCCTGTACTTCGATTTTTCATAGGTTGAAAAACCCCTGTGAATAGCCCCTAATTTTTTAATGCCAGCGGTGTGTAATCTTTCTATGCCACCCAACCACAAAGCCAAATCTGGATTTACTGGATTCTTTACCAAAACGATTTTATCCGTTCCTTCCAAGGCATCTGCCAATTCTTGCATAATAAAAGGGCTCACGGTAGAACGTGCACCAATCCAGAGTAAATCTACATCATGCTCCAAGGCTAATTCTACATGCGCACGGTTTGCTACTTCTGTGGCAGTTTTTAAACCTGTCTCTGCTTTTACTTTCTGGAGCCATTTTAAGCCAAGAGCGCCAACGCCTTCAAAATTTCCAGGTCTAGTTCTTGGTTTCCAAATACCTGCTCTGTAGTAATTAACATCGGTATCTTTTAGTTCATGCGCTATTCGCAATACTTGCTCTTCGGTTTCTGCACTACATGGCCCTGCTATTACTAGTGGATGATCTAAACCCATATCGTCCAACCATGTTCTCATTTCTTTTGTATTCTCCATTACGTTGTTTTTGGTGAAGCTATAAACGGCAAAAAGGGTAAAGGTGTTCTTGTTTTGCAATTTTTAGACTTCGTCTATTTAAATATTACGTGTTAGTATTCATTATTTTTTTCTGCAGCTACAATTTTACTTGCAGGCATCCCTTTTAAAATCGTTTTTATCTTATTTGTACTATTCATCTGATTATAAATCCCCTCATAGTCATCCTTCAAAAGTAGCTCCTTGAACTCGTTTAAATTTTGGATATACTCCTCCAAGGTTTCGATAACATTATCCTTATTTTGTTTAAAAATCGGCGTCCACATAGCAGGTGAACTTTTGGCCAAACGCACTGTACTTTCAAAACCACTCCCCGCCATATCAAAAATATCGCGTTCATTTTTCTCCTTTTCGATGACCGTTTTTCCCAACATAAACGAGCTAATATGCGACAAGTGGGACACATAAGCGATATGTTTATCGTGTGCTTTTGGATTCATGTACCGAATTCGCATTCCTAACAATTGAAAAATTTCCAAAGCGCGCTCTTGTAAGGTAAAGGCTGTTTTCTCTACCTCGCAAATAATATTGGTCTTGCCATTATATAGTCCATGAATAGCAGCTGACGGACCAGAAAACTCCGTACCAGCAATAGGGTGACAAGCTAAAAAGTTACGTCTTTTAGGATGGTTTTCCAGTTCTGCACATAACAGTTCTTTGGTAGAGCCTGCATCACAGACCACGCATTCGTCCGACACCTTATCCAATATCTTAGGAAGTTCTTGCAACATCACATCTACCGGGACGCTCACCATCACAAAATCTGCCAAATACAAATCTTCATAGCTTGCTTTTTCATCTATAAGACCTAAGGAAAGTGCCTCCTCTAAATGAGCGGCGTTGGCATCTATTCCATAAATTTTAGTGTCGAGCATGTTAACCCGCACATCTTTTACAAATGACCCTCCAATTAAACCGATTCCAACTACAAAAACCTTCATATTTTTTTAGATATTAGATACTAAATTTGAGATTTTAGACGGATTCCCTTTGTCTCACTTCTGATATCTCACTACTCAAATCTACTGATAGCCTCTTTTATTTTTTCTTCTGTTACACAAAGTGAAAACCGAATATACCCTTCTCCATTACTACCAAAAATAGTTCCCGGTGCTATAAAAATATCCTTTTCATGTAATAACTCATCTATAAACTCCTCAGATGATTTTGATGCTTTCGGCAGCTTTGCCCAAATGAACATTCCTGCTGCATTTGGGTCGTAGGTAGCACCTATCAAATCTACCAATTGGAACATCAATTTCCTTCTTTCACTATACGTACGGTCCAATGCTTGGAACCATGCATCCCCACTTTTTAGCGCTGTAATAGCCCCTTGTTGCACACCGTAAAACATTCCGGAGTCCATATTGCTCTTGATTTTTAGCACTGCAGTGATATGTTCTGCATTTCCGGAGACCATGCCTACACGCCATCCAGCCATGTTGAACGTCTTACTTAGCGAATTCAACTCCAATGCCACCTCCTTGGCTCCAGCTACCTGTAAAATACTGGTAGGCTCGTTGTTTAACACAAAACTATAGGGGTTGTCATTCACCAATAATATTTGATGTTTTTTAGCAAAAGCCACGAGCGCTTGCATCTTCTCCAAGGTTATCCGTGCACCAGTAGGCATATTGGGGTAACTGATCCACATCAATTTCACCTTACTCAAATCCATTTGTTCCAGCTTATCCATGTCGGGTAACCAATTATTATGCCCAGTAAGGTCATACATGATTGGTGTTGCCCCCACCAACTTAGTAACCGATGTATAGGTAGGATATCCAGGATCAGGAATGAGTACGGCATCGCCCACATTTAAGAACGCCATGCTTATATGCATAATGCCCTCTTTGGAACCCATCAAGGGTAAGATTTCCGATTGTGCGGCTAAGTCTACATTAAACTTGTTTCTATAAAAAGAGGCAAAAGCATCCCTAAGTTCAGGCAAACCTTGATAGCTTTGGTACTGGTGGGCACCAGGCTCCAAAATAGCTTTTTGCATGCTGGCAATCACTTCGGTAGACGGCGCTAAATCTGGACTACCAATCCCCATATTTATAATAGGCTTACCTGCCGCCATTAATCCACGTACCTCTCGCAACTTTTTTGAGAAGTAGTATTCCTGTACTGTTTCTAAACGCTCAGCCGTTCGTATCATACCATGGCATTTTTATATTCTCCCAAAACCTTAAATTCCTCTGTCATGATATCCAACAAGGCTTTTGCTTTGCTAAAATCTTCATAATCGTTAAATGTAATATCTACAAAGAAGGCATATTTCCAAGGAGTCTCTATAACCGGAAGTGATTGTATTTTAGTCAAATTCATTCTACAATCGCTCATTACGTTAAGCACAGCAGCCAAACTACCGCGTTTGTGGTTGGCAACGAACCTTACGGAAGCTTTGTTTATTTCTTCTTTTGGAAGCTCTTTATTCTTTGTCTTTACAATGATAAATCTCGTGGCGTTATTCTTAATGGTCTGTATATTATCCGCTACGATGTCCAAGCCATATAATTCGGCGGCAACCTTAGGTGCAATCGCTGCGACATGGGCTAACTTTTGCTCCTGAATACGCTTGGCCGTTTCTGCAGTATCCACGTCTTCAATTAATCGGATATGGGGATAGGCTTTGAAAAACTCTTTACACTGAAGCAACGCCATAGGATGCGAGCTGACTTCCGTTATATCGGAAAGTTGTTGTCCTTTTAAGACCATTAAATGATGGTGTATGTTCAGGTAGTGTTCCCCAATAATATGCAGGTCGTTATGGTACACCAAGGCATAGTTTGGTATAATAGAGCCCGCAATAGAATTTTCAATAGCCATGACGCCCTTGTCCGCTTTTTTATCCAAGAGATCCTGAACCAATGTATCAAAAGAAAGACATTCGTCCAATTCTATTTTGTGACCAAAGTAATCCAATGCCACTTGATGGTGGTTAGACCCTTGTATTCCCTGTATGGCTATTTTTAAACTCATTTTTAAAATTTCATAAGGATTCTGAATCAACTTCAGAATAGTTCAAAACCAAAAGTTTTGAACAAAAAAAAGCCCCGTTTGCAACGGGACTTCAATTGTTTATATTTTTTAAATATATCCTACAACAGTCCCGTACCTCTCTTAAAAAAGAAGTAAAAATAGAAACCGTTCCAGAAATATTGCTTTGTCATTTTTTTCCTTAACTAAGGCTAATGTACTAATTATATTTAAAAACTAGGATTTAGACCTACTTTTTTTTGAATTTCGGCTCATAGCTTAATTTCTCAAAGAATATAGCTAAAAAAAAGGGTGTTTTATATGAATTAAGCAATCACAACTTCTCCCTGAGAATAGCAATCATGGTTTTTACACCTTCCCTATAATTTCCTATCCTCAAATTTTCATTTGGACTATGTTGGTTATTGTCTCTATTGACTGTGGGAACTGTTACCGCTGGGATATTTAGGGTAGTTACAAAAGGGGAAATGGGAATGGAGCCACCGCTCATTCGTATGCGAATGGGGTCTTCTCCAAAAGCAGTCTTCAAAGCACTGGTGAGCCATAAACCTACTTCTGAATCAAAGTCCGTTCGAAAGGATTGATATGAAATTTCGGAGGTGAACGTCGCAATCTTATCATGGGTCAGTCTTTCTTGCTCGGTTGGCTCTGTGTCAGTAATATAATATCCTTGAGTCGCTATATGGTCTTTTACCAAACGTATTAATCGTTCTGGGTCGGACTCCAAAACTAATCGGACATCCAACTCTGCCCGAGCCCAACCCGGTATTATGGTACGCACTTTTTCATCTATCCAACCGGACTGCATTCCCCTGATGTTCAAGGAAGGGTATTGAATGGCCTCTTGGTAGTAACTTCCCACTTTGTCGGCCGAAACAATTTGTAACCTCTTTTTAATTTCGTCCTCCTTGTCCGGAACATTCCGTAATATCTTCTCTGTCTCAGGGTCAATACTGATACCGTCATAGAATCCAGGAATGGTTACGCGACCATCATCATCCTTCATAGCCGCCA
Organism: uncultured Maribacter sp.; assembly: GCA_965367705.1. Taxonomy (GTDB): domain Bacteria; phylum Bacteroidota; class Bacteroidia; order Flavobacteriales; family Flavobacteriaceae; genus Maribacter. The sequence goes on from CBDUKC010000020.1 coordinate 14,888, forward strand.
ATAACTTAGATAATCGTAAAGCGGGATTGGGTGCATAATTCCCGAAATGACCACTATGCTGAGGGACATTAGGACCATAGGTAGTCAAAGAAATCGTAGCGATACCTCTGGCACCAAAAGTCAACGTAGGTTTATTACTGATATGACGTGGGCCATCAAAAATAATCAACATATCAGCATTTAAAATATCAGCATTTCGGGTAACCGCATCGGGCAGTCTAGGAGAACCTAACTCTTCCTCAAAATCCATAATGACCTTAATATTATAGTTAGGGATTATTTTTTTCGAAGCAGCAGCATCCAAGGCTGCTAAAAACATGACTACAGGACCTTTTGCATCACTGGCGGAACGGGCGAAAATTCGCATTTCGTCATCTAGCGTATCGGCAGACTCCCAATCGGTTTCCTCCCATTTATTCTCTTGATTTTTCTTTTTAATGACCGGTTTGTAGGGGCTGTCCTGAAACCAACGGGTACTATCCACAGGCTGACCGTCCAATTGCAAATAAATCAATACTGTTTTCTTTGCCTTAGGGTGTTTTCTTTCAGCCAACAACAAGGGAGCATGCGTCGTAGCAATTCGCTGCGTAGTAAAACCCCGCTGGCCAAATTGTTTTTCACACCACAATACATTTTGCTCAATATCCTCTGGATAAAAAGCGTCGTTAGGTATACTTAGTAGTTCCACTAACAAAGGAATCCTCGCATCCGCATAGGTTTTGGATAATTCATCCAGATTCATATTTCGTTGTGCGAAGGTGAAAAAAGAGGTAAATAACAGGATAATAATAAAGGTGTACTGCAGAACAGAATTTCTCATGGCCAAAATATTTATACCCTAAAAATAACCAATACCAAGCTAATGTAAATTGAATACGTTACGAATTCAGGTCTAAGCAAAGTGCAAGTCATTTTTGAATCCTAGCTTCAGAACAAGTATAACCTAGCTACCTTTAGTTGACCCAATACACTAAAACATGAATATTTCAACCCGTTCTTTAAAACCAAAACAGATTATCTCTCTAATCTAGTTCTTCTAAAGCACCACTTGTAATGTAAGTAACTCCTGTATTACCTCATCCAAAATATCCTGGACCTTTGGGTCGGTACAATTTATAAGAATAGCAAATACCATGCGTTCCTCCGGATATACAAAAAAGTTAGAATACGCCCCTACGCTGCTACCAACATGACCATAGCAAGGTCGCCCCATATCATCCTCGCTTACTTGCCAGCCTAGGCCATAGTAGGTGGGTTTACCCTGTACCATAGCGGTAGTCAAAAACTCCGACAACACCTTTGCATCCAAAGGATATCCATCCAAATAGGCTTGCCCTAGCTTCGCAATATCTGCTGTGGTGCTCAAGTAGCCGCCTCCAGCCAACTTATAAAAATTATTTACGGGGACTGCTTCCCGAAAACCCAGACGGATTTTAGTATAACATGTTGCTAGATTCTCTTTAAGTTCGAGTGGAATCGAGAGTCTTTTTAAACTATTAGATTCAAACATTAATTCGTCCGACTTCCCAGCGCCAGGAGAAAATGTATGATTCATTTCTAAGGGTTGCAACACCTTATTACACACATACTCTTCAAATGGAATACCACTGGATTCCTGTATTGCCAAGGATAACAAGACCCAGTCAAAACTCGTATATTCATAACCAGTTCCTGGTTCAAAAAGTAAGGGGTCGTCCTTAAAAACGGCAATACTGTCTTTAATGGAATAGGTTTTGTTTAAAGCAAATTCCTTACCCTTATATTTTCGAATTCCAGCAGTATGACTAGCCAATTGCCTGATGGTAAAATCCCATTGCTTTTTTGGAAAGTAAGACACATAATCATAAAATGAAGTATCCAAAGTCATAGTGCCATCTGCTACCATATGTGCCAAAGCAGTTGCCGCTATCGGTTTTGATACACTAGCGATACGAAAGATTGTTTCTTTAGGATGTATGTGCTTCTTATCTACCACATCTGCATACCCGTATCCTTTTTCAAACAATCGCTTTCCGTCCTTTAATACCGTAATCGAAAGTCCTGGCACTCGCTTTTCATCAATCAAGCCTTGCAACAAACCGTCAACTTTTGCTAAACCTTTCAAAGTCTCATCGTCGCCAATAATTCTTTGGCTTGCAAATAAATTTTTAAGGTATGTAAGGATGGGATTCGCCATTAGGAATACATCAATAATTTAATTGAACAGAAGACGACCATTAAAAATTTCTTCTACTTCTATTGTTTCAGGACGATTAAAACAGATGACGTTCCCATTGCCTCGAATAATACCACGGACAGCTATTTGTGGATTGGTCAAAATATCGTTGGTTCCCCTATGATTTAGCACCACATTATCGGCTTCTAAATTTTCGGCTTCAATTCTTGAATCTCCAGCTGCAATGGTGATATTAAAATCCGTGGTGGTTCCCGATAACTTAAAATAGGCAATCCCATTTACTACTATAGAAACGGTTTCTGTAGCCAAATCCAAGTCAAAAGAACCATCGGTCGTTTCTGATTCAGGATTGTTGAAACTTTCTGAAATTAAACTGAGATTGGGATAGGCCAATACCCCGTCACTCCGGATTAATAAACCAGTGCTACTACGAATTTCGGAAATATTGGGAGCGGTAACATAAACGGTGGTAATCCCATATTTACGAAAAAGATTACAACCATTCTCGTTTCTTAGTATCAATCTATCGCCATCAACTATTGCGCTCACTTCATTCAATAAAAATTCTCCTGTCTCTATTTCTACTTTTTGCTCCGGCCCTTCTTTTAGCACAAGGGCTACTTTCTCAAAAACAGTGATGCTAACAAAATTAGGTAAACTGACTTCTTGTCTGACCAGCTCCCCTTCATTTTGAAGACAATCAGGTGCATTTTCCGAATTACAGGAAAAGAAAAAACACAGTATGACAAAGCCAAGCATATTGCTCTTCCATATAAAGGGTAACGACTTTCTGTTGATAATGGTTGTTGAGTCTAACATCTAAAATCTATTCTTAAAATCTGATTCCAATTCCAAATTCCACTGCTTCAGCCGCCGCTCCATGCGATTTTAGCGTAAGGGAGCCAAAAATGGTGTCCCCAAAATACCGTTTCATACCTACCCTATTATATACTCTGCCTTCAAAGTCAAACGGATAATATACATAATAGCCTAACTGAGTTACAATACTTAATTTGTTAATGAACAATTCATGCCCAAAAAAAAGCCCTACCCTTCTGTAATCATCGTCAACGTTTACATCCATTTCTGGAAAAGAAGTGCCTTGAAAACGAATCAATTCCTTCAAAAAGTTCGAAAAGAACACATCTGTACCAAACTGAATGGCACTTTTTCTACCCAATCGCTTATCGGCATAACCCGATAAAATCAAGAAACCATACTGCCCTGAACCTATGATATCACTTTCGTTAATACCGCTCCGCAACGCCAAGTTGTAGCGTACCGGTTCCGTTACTTTATCTTTAGGTCCTTTTGGAATATACTCCAGTTCTTTTCCTCCGTCCAAGTCATAAATCAATCCCGCATTTAGTGCAAAGGTATTGGTAGATGTATTTGGTGCCCTTACATTGGCATTGGAATAATGTATAACAGAAATTCCTGCTTTAAACCCTAAGCCTTTTAAAACATTCTCCTTGTGATAATTAAACATCAAATAGGTAGAACTCATAAAATCTGATCCGTAAGCATTGTTCCGGAAATTAGTTTCCCTATCGTAAGGATTCGTATTATATGCTAGACCCTGACCGACCCTAAACTGAATGTTACGCTTAAAAAAGTAAAAATTATAATGCGCATAAAGGCCAAAATTATCCCCTAATGTCTCATTTTTCATGTTCTGATAGATGAACGAAGCACCATAATCAGGGTAACCGTACAATGCTTCCCATTCTTGGGAACCATAGGTTTTTCTGTTATAACTTAAAATGATACCACCGGGATGGTTGGCTATTAAATGGGAAATATCTGGATTGTGAAGCAGCACAGAACCATAAAATTGATTCGCATCTATGGTAAACTTCTTTACTTCTGCGTCTTCTTGCGAAAAAGAAAAATGAGTAGATACCAAAGCAACAAAAAGAAAAATATGCCTCATGGAGGGCAAAAATAGGATTTTTAGTTGATGCTTTAGGGCAGGGGGCCAATGGTTTTTATATTTAATCTGAGATTAAACACAAAGTAATACCAAGCGACTATTTAGAAAAGCTCTTTTGCTATCGCCTTAATATTATCAGATTTTCCCATGGAGTAATAGTGAAGTACTGGTACCCCAGCCGCTTTAAGCTCCTTACTCTGTTGAACGGCCCAATCTATACCTACTGCCCTCACCTCCTTGTTGGTCTTACAGCCATCAACGGCCTCAATCAAATCTTGAGGTAAATCTATCCTAAAAACTTGTGGTAATAATTGTAAATGTCGTTTAACCGCAATAGGTTTTATCCCCGGGATAATAGGTACTTGAATACCCATATCCTTGGCTGCATTCACAAAATCGAAATACTTTTTATTATCAAAAAACATTTGTGTGACGATGTAATCCGCACCGGCGTCTACCTTTTCCTTTAATCGTTTTAAATCGGTCTTTAGGGAGGGCGCCTCCAAATGCTTTTCAGGATAGCCAGCTACACCAATACAAAAATCGGCACAATCATCCGTTTCAATAACCTCATGTAGGTACTTGCCACAATTTAAATCCTGTATCTGTTTTACTAAACTTTTGGCATACGGATGTCCCCCTTTTGTAGCTTCAAAATATTGTTCCTCTCTCATGGCATCTCCACGTAGCGCCATTACATTATCTATACCTAAGTAGTGACAATCAACCAAAAGATACTCCGTTTCCTCCTTCGTAAATCCACCGCAAAGCACATGGGGCACGGTATCTACATCATACTTATGTTTAATGGAGGCACAAATACCTACCGTGCCTGGACGCATTCTGGTTAATTTTTTATCCAATAACCCATCCCTGTCAATATACACATACTCTTCCCGCGAAGTAGTTACATCAATAAAAGGAGGTTTAAACTCCATTAACGGATCAATGTTATTATATAATTCTTGAATATTTCGTCCTTTAACCGGAGGTATAATTTCAAAACTAAATAAGGTTTCGCCTTTCGAATGTGCTATATGTTCTGTAACCTTCATCTATTTCTTGGTTAATTTCTTCTTGAATGCTTTAAATCCTTCCTCATATTCCCAGTATATCCATCGTCCATCCAAATAATCA
>CBDUKC010000021.1:0-19427 GCA_965367705.1 uncultured Maribacter sp.
TATGGGAATGGGATTAGTAGGTACCACGTTTATAAACCCAGCGTATTCCCTTTTTTCTTCTAAGAAAGCTAATACTAAAAAACTTGGAATCGCACTTGTAGGACTCGGGAGCTATAGTACCTATCAGTTAGCCCCATCATTACAAGAAACCGAACACTGTTATCTTTCCGCAATTGTCACGGGAACAAAAAACAAGGAGAAGGTTTGGAAGGATAAGTATAATTTGTCTAGCGATTGTATTTATAGCTACGATAACTTTGATTCCATTATCGATAACGCTAAGGTCGATATTGTTTATGTGGTTTTACCCAATAGCATGCATGCTGATTTCTGTATTCGTGCGGCGAAGGCTGGTAAGCATGTCATATGCGAAAAGCCTATGGCCATTAATGTTGCCGAGTGTGATAGGATTATTGATATCTGTAAACAGCATAAGGTCAAGCTTGGTGTTGGGTACCGTATGCAATCAGACCCTTATACCAAGGAGGTGAAAAAGTACGTTCGAGAAAAAACCTTTGGGAACGTAAAGTTTGTTTCTTCGGATGCCGCATATATTTCTAATGGAAATCCAGACCAGTGGCGTTTGGACAAGACCTTGTCAGGAGGTGGTGCTTTGATGAACATGGGAGTTTACGCTATTCAGACCTCGATCTATGGTACGGGTTTTAACCCCGTATCGGTTAGTGCCCAAGAGTTTAGCACTCGACCAGATTATTTCAAGGAAACGGATGAAACGATAACGGCACAATTCGAATTTCCTTCTGGTGCAATCGGTCACATGATGACCTCTCATAATACCAACGGTAACAGATTAAAAGTATCCTGTGATAATGGGTGGTTTGAGTTAGACCCTGCACATAGTTATGGTCCAATAAGCGGAAGAACATCTAAGGGAAGCGAAATTAAATTTCCGTTTAAGCGCCAACAAGCATTGCAAATGGATGATTTTGCAAAGCATATTTCAATGGGGACCAAGAATATGGCGCCAGGAGAAATGGGTAAAAGGGATATGATAATTGTAGAGGCCATTTATAGCTCCATTGCCCAAAATGGAAAAAAACTACCGCTAGATTTAGGGAATATGGGTATTGTATCCTAAAGCCAATAATATTTATAATGGCCAATGATATTTGAGAGTTTCCGTTTTAGTATATTAAAACTTTTCAAAAACCCCTAGACCAAATAATGCAAAATCGTATTTAACGGGGTCCATAGGGTCTAATTTTCGTAACCCCTTGTCCAATTCAGCTAGTGCCTTGCCATCATTTTGTTTACGATTTAAAAGCTTCAATTTCCGCGCAACATTACCAGAATGTACATCTAAGGGGCATGAGAGTTTTGAAGGAGAAATACCCTTCCAAAGACCAAAGTCAACTTGGGTACTGGCATCTCGTACCATCCACCTGAGAAACATGTTTATGCGTTTGGCAGCAGAACCTTTTGCAGGGTCTGAAACATGTTTGGTAGTTCTCAATTCATGTGGAAGCTCAAAAAATACTTGCTTAAATTTTGAAATGGTTGGTTGGAGTGAGTCTTTTGCCTGGTGCTTGGTAAAAATAGACTCTAGACCTTGATGCTTGGTGTAGATGTTTCGTAGACTTCGAATGAAGTACTGCACATCCGTTCCATTAAACGTTCTATGAACAAAACTACTTAGTTTTTCCAAATCGTTGTCCGTGTGGTTAAGAACAAAATCATATGGACTCCGGTCCATTATTTCCATTAATCGATGTGCATTATTAATGATACTTTTGCGATTACCCCAAGCTATTGTGGCGGTTAAAAAAGCGCTGAGTTCAATGTCTTCTTTTACGTTGAATTGATGAGGAATTTGTATGGGATCGCTTTCTAAAAAACTAGGATGGTTATACTGCAAAACTTTAGTGTCTAGAAAATCTTTTAATTCACTTTTTTTCATTTAATAGGATTATCTAAGAGTAAGTAAATAACAATTGGGCCAACCAGAATTAAATTATGGGCTGCATGGAGTAAAATACTCCAAATCAAGCCCAATTTTGTACGTATAAACCCTAAAAAGATACCTGCTGACAATTGGGGAGAAACTAAAAAGGGTATGGCCCAATATTGGCCGTCCAGCCCTTCGAAATTTGTAATATGCAATAGTCCAAATAGTAAAATCGAACAATAATAGGCGTACCTAAAACTTGTGTTTCGCTTAAATAGCCCTAAGGGTGCTCTAAAAAAGAGTTCTTCGATTAGTGATGCTATTACCACTGCCAATAAAAGGATAGCTAGAGGAGAATAATCTGTGAGCAGCTCATCCACAGCATGATTTCCAAAATCAAGTTGAAAAACTGTAGTAATTGCCTGAGTGATTATCCCTAAAATAATACTGCATAGCACTGTAAAGAAAAGCAGGCGTGAAAAGAGTTGATATCGTTCTTGTGCTGTTACGTCTAATTTTTGGTTTATCGGATTCTTTAAAAAATCCCAGACCTGATCTAGCATTTGCAATAGCTGTTTTAAGCGGATACAGTTATCTTATCCACAATTTTACCATCCACCATGGTCAATTTTCGGTCAGCCATGTTAGCCAGCTCTTTGTTATGTGTTACAATAACGAATGTTTGACCAAATTTCTCTCTTAGTTCAAAAAACAAGCGATGCAGATTGTCTGCACTTTCAGAATCTAAGTTGCCACTGGGCTCATCTGCAAATATGATTGCAGGATTATTGATAAGCGCACGTGCAACCGCCACACGTTGTTGCTCACCACCGGAAAGTTCTGCTGGTTTGTGATGATACCTGTGAGATAAGCCTAAAAAATCTAGAAGCTCCTTTGCCCGTTTCTCAGCTTCGGACTTACTCGTCTTTTTAATAAATGCAGGTAAGCATGCATTTTCAAGCGCGGTAAACTCTGGTAACAATTGGTGAAATTGAAAGATAAAACCAATATGCTGGTTTCTGAATCTGGCCAAAGCTTTATCATTTAGTGTGGTGGTCTCCGTTCCATTCACCAATAATGTACCCTTTTGTGTATTTGAAGGCTCGTCTAATGTGCCTAAAATTTGTAGAAGCGTAGTTTTTCCTGCGCCAGAGGCACCTACTATGGACACAATCTCCCCTTGTTTTATGTGAAGATCTACACCTTTTAATACTTCTAGTTCTCCGTAATATTTATGAATATTCGTTGCTTGTATCATACCTAATCTTAAACCCTGTGAAATTAGGCATTGGGTAGGACATGGCAAAATATAAGCATAGCGTCAAATCTTCTCAGAACGATTTCGTTAAAGCAAAATATCAGTTTGCTTATTAGGTTAGGAGCGCTCGTATCTTGTTGATAATACTTTAACATCTTATTTTACTAATATTGTGGTAGTAATTTAGAATTAATATCTAAATTTGTTTAACAAATTATTAAATACACTAAACAAACAATATGTCTCCATATAAAAATTTAGAAGAATACAATTTAGAGATTACAGATGAAGTGAAAAGCAGATATTCATCAATCATAGATGAAATAGGAGAGGATATTTCAAGAGAAGGTTTAATGAAAACACCAGAGCGAGCTGCAAAAGCGATGCTGTTTTTAACCCAGGGATATAAGCAAGATGCTGTTGAAATATTAAAGGGAGCCATGTTCAAAGAGGATTACGACGACATGGTAATAATTAAGGACATAGAATTATATTCACTTTGTGAGCATCACATGTTGCCCTTTTTTGGAAAGGCACACATTGCCTATATTCCAAATGGCCATATTGTCGGTTTAAGCAAAATACCTCGTGTTGTAGATGTGTTTGCCCGCAGATTACAGGTGCAAGAGCGTTTAACGCATGATATTTTGGAATGTATTAATGATACGTTGCAACCGAAGGGTGTAGCCGTGGTAATTGAAGCTTCTCATATGTGTATGATGATGCGTGGTGTACAGAAACAGAATTCGGTTACTACTACATCAGGATTTAGGGGTCAGTTTGAAAAAATAGAAACACGTAATGAATTCTTAAAGCTAATTAGCTCTAAGCTATCCTAGCGATGCATTTCTAATTGAATATTATGGTATCTAAATTTATGAATTAATTATTTTTTGGCATCTTTGTTGTAATCCACGTATCGGATTATTAATTTGTAAAAATGTCAAACATTAAGGATAAAAAATACAAACATCTACTGTTAGGTCTGCTTTTTGACACAATAGGAATGCTATCGTTCACCTTACCATTTATTGGAGATTTCTCTGATATTATATGGGCACCATTAGCAGGATGGTTAATGACAAGAATGTATAAAGGTAAAATTGGGAAGGTTGCAGGGGTAGTTACATTTATAGAAGAAATTATTCCTGGACTTGATATAGTACCTTCGTTCACGATTATGTGGTTTTATCATTATGTATTCAAAAAGGATGTTACTAAAACGACAATCGAAGTTTAGAGATTATTCTTCCATGTCACTACGTAGCACACGGTCTACCCGAATATGTTTTAATCAGTATTGAAACAGTGACGTGGGCTTAAGTTTTAAGGTAGTAAACATAAAAAAAGCATAGCGATAGGTTAGTTAAACCATTAGAGCAAAAATTAGTTATGAAAACGCTTTGGGAAGTTTTTAGTTCGGCTATTAATGGCAGCCTTCAGTGGACTTGGAGGTCAATAACTTTTGACGTACCCTGGTATACGAACTATTTTTGGGGATTGATACTAATATCAGTTATCGTTTGGATAATGGAAATCGTTTTTCCATGGCGAAAGCAGCAGTCCATATTTCGAAAGGATTTTTGGTTGGATGCTTTTTATATGTTTTTCAATTTCTTTATTTTCAGTATAGTTATCAGCGGGTTTTATGGTTTGTTGCAAGTAGCGTTTGCTAGTGGTGGAGTGAAAATGGATTCAGTTTCTTTAATTACTATTTCCTCTTTTCCGCAATGGGCTCAATTATTGTTGTTTTTTATTGTTCTAGATTTCGTGCAGTGGTTTACCCATATTTTATTACATAAATACCCATTTTTATGGAAATTTCACAAGATTCACCACAGTGTGAAAGAAATGGGATTTGCAGCGCATTTGCGTTATCACTGGATGGAGAATTTGTTTTACAAACCTCTAAAAACACTTGCGGTTATGCTTTTGGGTGGTTTTGAACCAGAGCAGGCTTACATAGTTCATTTTATTGCAATTACCATAGGACATTTAAACCATTCCAATATTAAAATTTCATGGGGCCCCTTAAAATATGTGCTTAACAATCCCGTAATGCATCTATATCATCACGCCTATGACTTACCAGAAGGAAAATTTGGTGTTAACTTTGGCATCAGCCTGAGTCTTTGGGATTATATTTTTAACACGAATTATATTCCTGAAGAAAGTGGTGAAATTACTCTGGGTTTCAAGGGGGACAATGAAATCCCACACGGTTTTTGGAAACAAATAACCTTCGGTCTTGGAAAATCAAAACCGAAGGATCATTAATTCGGTTATTCTACCACTATAGTAAAGCTCTGAGCGATATCCGTTTCTCCACCAGCATCGGCCAAAGTACCATCATTTGGTTTTTTAGGTTCGTGACGTAGGGTAACTCTTAAAGTTCCGTTTCCTGCATCTCCAGTATTCACCGTAAATAATAAACCTAAGGGATTATTATCAATGTCTGTATCGGCATAATCTACCGCTGTTATAGCACCGCTAAAATCAAAGAAAAACTGATGTTCGTCATCTTCTTCCGCTACTTCAAGTGTAATGTTATCCGCAGGGGTTTCTGTTTCGTTTAGCAATCGTATGCTACCACTATAAACGGTATTAGCCATTAAATTTCCAGATACGGATATCTCGGGAGCATTAGGGCCGTCACCATCTAAATCTTGGGACTGTAAGGTAATCATACTATTATCTGAAGTTAGCGTAATGGTCATGGTGGTAATAACCTCTTCTTCATCTACAGCAACAGGATTAGTGTCATCGTTAGAGCAGGAAAGTGTAATCATTCCAAGGCTTAGCAATGCCAGTGTTGCTTTCTTTTTTGTTCCTTTTTTTACTAGTGCAATTGTTTTCATTTGTTTCGGGTTTAAATTAATAATTGTAAATAATACGTAAGCTTATGTTTCTACCTAAGTCGTCTACGAAATAGCGCAGTCTGTTTAGATAATCACGATAATTGGTGTTGAATAGATTCGTTACCCTAAGACCAATTTTCAAATCGTTTCTATGATCAATACTATACGAAGTTTCTGCATCTAATGCTACTAGATGGTAAGCAGCTGGTGGCGTGTTTATATCTAGCTCTACTTCTTGCTGTTGCTCTGGTGAGAACACGAAGATGTTATCAGGAAATCTTTGTTGTTCAAAAACATACATGCTTTCCAGTCCTAACACCAGATTTTTTAGTTTGGGATTTCGATAGGAAATACTATTGTTGAAATTTGCAGGAGGCATATTGATTAAAGGGATATCGGTGCTTACATCAGTACCTTTTACCCAAGAGAATTTATGGTTGGTTCTTAGTTTGGGGGTCCAGTTATAGTACGCCGAAACATCAACTCCTAAAAGATGGGCATTGGTTTGCCGGTAGGTCCAGACTGGGAATGCGCCCCTAATTGTAAATTCAACGCCGGTTGGCTCAAGGATGATGAAGTCGTTAATAGCATTGAAATAGGGTGAAATGGTATAGCCCCAATCAGCGCTATTTTTCTCTAGTGATAAGGATATTTTAGAAGATGTTTCGCTCTTAATTCGAAGATCACCCAGCTCTATTCTAGCTGCAGAGTGGTGTAGACCATCGCTAAAAAGCTCCGATGGATTTGGTGCACGTTGTGCCAAGGCATAATTAAAACGTAATTTGGTTTCTTTTTTCATATCATATTGCAAACCTGAAGTACCTGATATATTATGAAAGTCAAATATGGGATTGGTCAATAATTGTGTTCCCAAGTCTTCGATTATTATATCAGCAAAATCCTCGTCATAACCGCGTTCTTCCCACCGAGATGTCCTGTAAAATTTCTTTGCGTCAATTCTAGAGAAATCATACCGAACACCAGCATCCAAGATCAAATTCTCCTTTAAGCGATATTCGGCTACTGAAAAAACACCTAAATCAATTTTGTCATAATCAGGTATCAATCTTCTAACGCCCGTATCAGGATTTGCGAAATTGTTTTGATACCTACCTAAAAGACCTGCCTTAACTTGCAGACCGTCTTTGGCATCGAATTGAAAACCAGTTGTTATAGAATGTGTGGTAAGGCTCAGATCCAATGAAGCTTTATCAGCATCATTTCCCACACGAATATCATATTCCAAACGTTGGTTGTTTTGAAAATCATACTGCATCGTCCATTTGCCTAATCCTTCAAATCGCCTGTAATAACTTAGTTTTCCAAGATGGTGGGTAACTTCTTGGTTGGGGCTTTGTATGGCGTAGGTAAAATCATTGATGACATTCGGTTGCTGGCTGTTGATGGATTGTATTAAATCGTCTACATTACCAATATGCGATGCTCTTAAAATACCTATTTCGGAATCAAAATAGGAATAGTATGCCTCCCAGCCTTGTAAGAAGCCTCGTTTTCCAACGGATAAGGCTACTCCCTTTTCTGCTATTCCTGTATTGGATAACAGGTAATCAGGGGCTTCTAGGTCTCCCAATCGTTTAAATGATGCTTGACCTTTCATATAAAGTCCAGAACTATATGATTTGGTCAACGTTGTTGTAATGTTGCCACCACGACCGTTAGAAAATAGGTTGGTTTGTGTTTTTCCAAATAAAGAGTCCGTTCTAACAATTGGCAAGGGATTCATGATAATTACACCTCCGATGGCATCCCCACCATATTCTAAAGCAGCTGCACCCTTTACCACACTTATATCTTGGTTGGTATTAACATCTACATTTGGAGCGTGTTCTTCTCCCCATTCCATGTCTTGCATACGAACGTTGTTGTTCAATATCAACACCCGGCTACCCATAAGTCCTTGAATAACTGGTTTTACTATATTGGCTCCCGTATTTAATGACGATACTCCTGTTAAACTCTTTAGCGCATCCCCGAGCGTATTACCACTATATTTCTCTACTTCAGCCAGCGATAAGTGCCCTTCTTGTGCAGATGTAGTGGTGTTCTTTATTACTCCGGTAACCTTCACCTCATCAAGCTCTTCTAAATGGTGTTCTAGCAGTATTTTCTTATAACTATCACCGTTTATAACTATGGTTACAAATTTTGAAATACACTCTGGATGAGATATCTCCAATTCTAAAACCCCATCACACAGATTTTCAAATCTAAATTTACCTTCCTTATTGGATAGTGTTTGTTGGTTTTTACCAGTAACGGTAATGCGGGCACCATAAAGAGGTGTGTTATCGTGAAAATCACTAATCTCACCCAAAAGTATCGATTTACAATCTTGCGCTACACTCGTCCAGCCCCAAAGGCAGACAAATAATAGCATGATACTATATTTCATTATAAGAGTATTAAAGTTGATGCGCGCTAGTTAATATTGCGGCAAAATAGTTTTGATTTCGTGTTTAAATCAAACTTGGCGGAGGTCTGCCAAAGAACTTGCAGTAATAATATGAAGAAGGGGTAATAGGATTGTAGCCCTTGTCTTGTTGCCTTGTTTCATTACATATAAAATGAAAAACTGAATTTGTTGTTTGGGCAAATAGAAACTCAGTAGTACCATTTTTAATGGCTAAGTCACAAACAGTACAGTTTTCAATATCTCCAGAAATTTTATCCTGATGCGTATAGGCATGGAAAGACGATACCTTGAACAACATTAGGGTAAAGAGCAGGAGCGCTATGCTATTTGAGATAAAATTTGACTTCACGCAACGAAAATAAGGAAAGGATTCGAATTTCGTGTTAAAGAAAACCTAACTCTTTTTATCGAATAAAAATTGTAAGCCCATTCTCCCTAGCATTTTCTTTTCAAAAGCCCAAAAGAACTTAAATTGACCGAATAGCCAACCATAAACGACCAATAGTAATTGGTAAAAGGGGAAGATAAGCATAATGCGTAATAGCCAGTACAGCGTTTGGCCCCACCATTCGTTTGCAAAATTACCTTGATCCATACCTATCCAGTTCAAGAATGGTTTGGCCACATATACAGATGAGGAGCCTGTAATCGCAAATACCACGAATATTACAATTAATTGCCAATCACTTGAAATACCCCAACGTTCCTTTAGTTTTTTCATAGCTTTTTAAGAAGCTTCAAAAATACTTTTTAAATACGAGGAACAAAAGCACCCAAGCGCTGTTTATACTTTCTTTGGAAGAAAATAAAATAATTATACAGCTTATAATTTACTTGATAACCATAATCGATACCTTGTTGGTAGTCTATCTGCATTAAATAAAGGTCCGGATTAAACCGACTTGGTTGCAGAACTCTCTGGTTCCACTCTAAGACCATAAGTCTGTTTCTATTTTCAAGGAAGGTTTGTGAATAATAACCTTCTGGTCTCGCAACCGAGTTGAGCCAGGTAAAAAAGCCTGGATCTATAATGGTGATTTCATACTCAACATCTTCATTTGAAATATTTACGGGCTCATCATCCTCAATGGTAAAAGCCATTTTTTCCTCTTCAGATATCGCTATGGCTTTCTTTGAAGCCCCACATCCGGATAACCAAACCATACTAATGCTGCATATAATAACAACAAATAGATTTTTAATGTTTCTTTTCTTTTTCATGCCACTAAGATACAAAAAAAGCCGTTTGCGATTACAAACGGCTTTCCTTACTACAATTTTTATCTCTCTATTTTCCGAATAAACCTCCTAAAAGACCAGCAAGGCCTCCTTTTTGTTTATTACTTCCCATTACCATTCCAGCAACATCATCTAAGATACTTCCGTCTCCGTCCGCATCTAAGAGGGTCGTGATTAAACTTTGATTTTCTTGAGGTTGTCCTCCAAGCATGCTGCCCAATAAAGCGTTCATTCCGCTAGAATCACTCACATTGCTTTGTGCCGTTTGTTTTCCTATATAACCCATTACTATGGGTGCAGCTATTTTAAGAATTTGTGCTATAGAACCAGCATCCAAACCAGATTTTTGGCTAAGTGCATTTTCTACTTGGGGTTGTTTGTTTCCGAATACATGACCAAGTATTCCTGCACCGTCCTGCATAACAGAATCATCTACGCCTCCTCCAAAAAGATCACCTAGATTATCTAAAATACCTCCGTTATGTTTTCCTGATAATGCGCTCATAAGACCTGCGGCTCCCTCAGGCGATGAAACGTTCTTTTTCATAGCACCTAGTAGTAAAGGCATGGCCATGCTTAAAACGTCTGACGTTTTTCCTTCTGGCTGTCCCGTTTGTCCGGCAACACCGCTTATTAATTGTTTGCCCATTGGGCTGTTTAGTAAATCTAATAATCCTGACATAATACTATAGTTAATTTAATGTTCGTGCCAATGTACAAAAAGACTTTTAAAAACTAATAATTACTACTTACTTTAAAAGTGCTATTATTTGGGTAGCAAGCTCCATGCCTATTCGGTCCTGAGCCTCCAAAGTAGCGGCTCCAATATGTGGACTTAGCGAAATATTAGGATGCATCAAAATTCGTATTTCAGGATTCGGCTCCGATTCAAAAACATCCAATGCAGCAAAAGCCACCTTCTTGTTTTCTAATGCATCGATCAGTGCAACCTCGTCCAATACACCACCCCGTGCTACGTTAATGATGCCTACCCCATCTTTCATTTGTTCAAATTCATGTGCTCCTAAAACGTATTTCTTTTGAGCTGGAACGTGTATTGATATAAAATCAGAGGCTTTTAAGACTTCCGAGAGGGTACTCGATTTAAGCTGAAAGCTTATCTCTTGTTGGTCAAAAAACCGCAAGGTTAAGTCACATGCGTCCATCTTATGGTCGGAATAGACTACCTTCATTCCTACGCCTAAAGCAATCTTAGCGGTAGCCTGACCAATTTTTCCAAAACCAATGATGCCAAGCGTTTTACCCTTTAATTCCGTTCCTATGGAATATGCTTTTTTTAATTGCTTAAAGTTGCTGTCGCCTTCCAATGGCATATTTCGGTTGCTATCGTATAAAAAACGAACGGCTCCGTACAAGTGCGCAAAAACTAATTCAGCTACGGATTCGGAGGAGGCACCAGGCGTATTAATAACATGAATGCCTTTATTTTTGGCATACGATACCTCGATATTATCCATGCCGACACCTCCACGGCCAATAAGCTTCAAATTCGGACAACCGTCTATGATAGCCTTGCCTACTTGTGTTGCGCTGCGGACCAAAAGTCCTGTAATGTTGTGCTCATTGATGTATGCTACCAATTGTTCTTGCGCTACTTGGGTAAGTATCACCTCAAAACCGGATTCTTCTAGGGTATCAATTCCCTTTTGGGTAATACCATCGTTTGCTAATATTTTCATACCTATCCCTTACGTTCCATTTCACTCATTACATCAACCAGCACACCAACGCTCTCTAGGGACAACGCATTATACATACTTGCTCTATAACCACCTATAGACCTATGTCCGTTTAAGCCATTTATACCTGCTTCTTTAAGCAACGACTCAAATGTATCCTTGAGCTTATCCTCTGTAAGGCTAAACGTCGCATTCATTAGCGAGCGATCATCCTTGTTGGCATATCCATCAAAAACAGGATTCAAATCTATTTCTGAATATAGCAGTCGTGCCTTTGTTTCGTTTATTTTTTCAATGGCTTCAATACCACCAAGATTTTTTAACCACTCAAGAGTAAGCATCGATGTAAATACTGGGAAAACAGCAGGTGTGTTGAACATACTATCTTTACTAATGTGCACCCGGTAATCCAACATAGAAGGAATCTTTCTCGTTACCTTTCCTAAAATTTCCTCTTTTACAACTACTAGGGTGGTCCCAGCAGGTCCCATGTTCTTTTGAGCCCCAGCATAGATTAAATCAAACTGTGAAAAGTCTAGTACTCTAGAAAAAATATCTGAGCTCATATCACATACCAATGGTGCATCCGTGCTTGGAAATTTTTTAAATTGAGTACCATAGATGGTGTTGTTGGAGGTTAGGTGCAGGTAATCCAATCCTGTTGGAACGCTATACCCTTTCGGAATAAAATTAAAATTTTCATCCTTAGAAGACCCTACCTCAATAACTTCACCAAAAAGTTTAGC
Source organism: uncultured Maribacter sp. (assembly GCA_965367705.1). Classification (GTDB taxonomy): domain Bacteria; phylum Bacteroidota; class Bacteroidia; order Flavobacteriales; family Flavobacteriaceae; genus Maribacter. The sequence continues at coordinate 12,142 of CBDUKC010000021.1, forward strand.
TTCTTTAATGGCCTTATCACTCCAAGTACCCGTATTTAGATAACCTGCTTTTTTCTCTAAAAGATTATACGCTACCATTAAGAACTCTAAACTAGCACCACCATGTAAAAATAATGCCTTGTATCCTTTACCTTCTAGGCCCAAAAGCTCTAATGCTAAGGTCCTCGCTTTTTCCATAACCTCCACAAAATCCTTACTCCGGTGCGATATTTCAATTAAGGATAATCCTGAACCATTGAAGTCCATCACCGCTTCAGAAGCTTTTAACAATACCTCTTGAGGCAATATACATGGTCCTGCACTAAAATTATGTTTTTTCATCTATTTGCATTTTAACAATTCTAAACCGTATTCTTTTATAGCGTACGGAAGGATTGGATTATTTTATTTTATAATACGATTAGCGTATAACTCGAAGGCTGTCAAGAATTAAAATAACTAATTGCATCTTACTACGATTTGAGATTGTAAAGGTCAGAATTTTCAATCGAAACTAAGGGATGCTACACATTTAATTCTAGGATGTTTTTAACAAGAATTCAACTGTATCCACGCCGTCTGCGTAGTCCCATAATTCTGGTATTTGTGTTTTTCCAAACTCAATTTCATCCGGAAACAACCCATTGGCCACTACGCATTGTATCGCTTCTCTATCATTCTCTATTTTTGATTTTACAGCCTCCAAAGAATCGTACTCTTCATAAAAAATAGTCGCTATTGGAGAAGCATAGCTCTCATCTTCCTTCAGCATTAGGAATCCGTTATCTAATATTTTAAACTCGCTCATCAAATATACTGCCTTGTTATAATCGTAATTGTTTGCGTATTTATGTTGATTTATAATTTCATTATGCGGATACATTGCCGTAAAAAATGCATCAAAACTATATCCTTTAGGTACTAAAAGCTTAGAGACGCTTCTACAGCCTAGCCCATAATACCTGAAAATATCCTCCCCAAGAGCGCTTAGTTCAGCTTCTGATTCCTTGCCGCTAAGCACGGCTATGGAATTTCTATTCTTGCGAATAATATTAGGCTTTTTGCCAAAGTAATACTCAAAATAGCGTGCAGTATTATTACTCCCTGTCGCTATTACGGCATCAAAGTCTTGTAATCGTTCTTTTGTGAAAAATATTTTATTCGCATACTCTGGGTGAATATCACTCAGATATTCCATTAATACGGGTAACAACAATGTATCATTACTGGAAAGTTTCACTACAGCGGTATTTCCTGTTACGAGAACCGTAAGTAAATCATGAAATCCTACCATCGGTATATTCCCTGCCAATACTAACGCAACACGTTTAGCCCTATTTTCAGAAAGTTCATACTTAGAAAGCCAACGATTTAAATTCTCTGCTGACAACACATTTGACCACGATGCTAATGCGTGTATTAAATTGTCTTTTGTGAACCACCCGTTATGATGCCGTGCAGTCTCTAGGGTGTCTTGAAGTTTTGAAAACCTAGGGTTATTGGTAGGGTTTTTAATGGTATTACTATCAATAGATTCGGTGAATTCACCAAGAAATACACCAAGTTTGATAAAAGCTTCAATGTTAGGATTTACAGGGGTCATTATATTTGTAAAAGGATTTTTTAGGGATTATCTTTGTGCAAAAGTAAGGATACTTGGCGAAAACAAATTAATCGATTGTTCCTGGAATATTCCTTATTATTTCTCGTTGTAAAACGACACATGCTAAAAAGAAAATTATGGCTATTATAATAACTGATGAGTGCATAAACTGCGGGGCCTGCGAACCGGAGTGCCCAAATACTGCTATTTATGAAGGTGCGGACGAGTGGCGTTATAGCGACGGTACTTCGCTAAAAGGAAATGTCGTGTTGCCAGATGGTAAAGCAGTAAATGCAGATGACGTCCAGGAGCCTATCAGTGACGAAGTATATTATATTTCACCTGACAAGTGCACGGAATGTATGGGATTCCATGAGGAGCCTCAATGTGCGGCGGTATGCCCTGTAGACTGCTGTGTGCCTGATGATAATCATGTGGAGACAGAAGAAGTGCTTCTTGGAAAGCAAAAGTTTATGCATCCCGACGGATAAAGTTCGCTGATGAAATGTATAACCCTCAAGGAAATAGGGAGTAGGAGGTGATTTTTTAAAAAAGTACGTCTATATCTTTTTACAGACAATAACGTAGGTGTCAAAAGCATAGGTTTTCCTGTTTACAAGCTCTACGACCGTAAATCCTTTTTTAGATAGGAATAGCAGTATTTCTTTTGAGGAAAAGCATCTAAACGTGCTGGTGTCATTACCTAGAAATACATTTTTATTATTCTTTACACTATAATAATCTGCATTCCAATCTATTAAATTTGAATCGGTTTTCTGCACCCATTGAGATTTTCTGAAGTAGTGTTTGCCCTTATACTCGCTTTTATGGGTTATATGTTTGTTTGCCTTAACGAACGGTATAAATCGTTCTGCATCTATAAAGTCAAAAATAAAAACACCGTTCGGTTCAAGAGTATTATAAACGCTTTCCAAGGTATTTAAGACGTCAACGTCGGATAGTAAATAACTAGTCGATCTTCCAGTAATTAAAATGCTATCATAAAAGACATTGCTCTTAAAATCCCTCATATCCCCTTTAAGGAAAGTCCCCATGGGATGTTTTTTTTGTGCTATGTTTAACATGGCATCACTAAGATCTAATCCGGTGTAGGAGTTAAAATTTTGAGAGAAGGGTTTCGCTAGATTTCCAGAGCCACATGCTATTTCAAGGATTGTTTTGCTATTATATCGAGCACAGAGGGAGGCGTAAAATTTATATTCCTTCGTATAGTCAATAAATCCTTGGTACATAGCATCGTATGTACTGGCAAGTTCATCATTGTAAAGATTAGCCATACTGCAAAATATAAAAAGCTGCCTATAATTAGACAGCTTTTTATGAAAAATAAAACACTTAATTTTTAGAACTTGTAATTCAACGAAAGATTGAACATAGCGCCTAATTGGCTAAAGTGATAACCATCATACGTCATTTGAGAGTATCTCTGGTTAAAAGTAATTAAATTGGATTGGTTTTGGGTTTGCGCTGCATCTGCTAAAATTGCATCACCAATAGCGTTCTTAGATTTGAAGCTCCACTCAGGTAAAACATTCAAAACATTATTAAGGTTCAATGCAATTGTTAGTTTTTCAGTTGCGCTGTAATTAATCCCTAAATCAGTAACAATTTTTGGTGTAAACTCTGTAAAGATGTTATTATCCAAACCTTGTTGTTGGAATGTTGTTTTCCCAAAATAAGTATTGTTCAAAGAAAAGCCAAACTTATTGATATCGTAATTTGCTCCTAAAATCCATTTTGTTACAGGTCTAGACGTAAAGAACAATGCTTCCTGAGTTTCATTAACAACAGACTGTCCTGCATTAGCAACTAAGTCAATATCCTTAACTGGTCCATCACGTTCGTTTTGAATGGTATAGTTTCCTGATAAATTAAAGTCAAGACTACCTTCACCAAGCGCAATGCCTCTATATCCAAGAACAACATCGATACCAGAAGTTTTGGTGTCAATTGCATTTGAAAAGAAACTTACATCACTTAAGTTATTAGCAGCTAAAAGAATATCAAGCGGATTTGTAGCATCCCCAGTTGCACTAATTTCAGCGCCTAAAACAATCCGGTCTTTTACAGCGATATTGTAGTAATCAAAGGTGTAAGTGAACTTATTCGCTTTCCCACCAAAACCAATGGTAAAGTTTTGAGATGTTTCAGCATCCAATTGTGGAATGCCTAACAATTTTGCTTGTGTAGATACATTATTTATCAATCCACCTACTTGTATTCCTTGTCCAGGAATAAAAGAATACTGGGCTTTTTGTGTATAAATTTGATGTAATGTCGGTGCTCTAAAACCAGAAGAAATAGAACCTCTTAAAGTTAAGGCATCGTTAACTTTGTAACGTGAACTGAACTTGTAAACAAAAGCATTTCCAAAATCAGAATAATTCTCTGTCCTAATCGTACCACTCAACAAGAAGGCATCTGAAACATCGTAGTCTAAACTGAAATAACCACCAATGTTGTATCGGTTGAATTTTCCAGAGTTCTGAGGAGAAGCTCCTGCAAAGGAATCGGCGCCACCACCATCATAAGATGCTAGCTCGCCTTCAATAACTTCAAACGTCTCCGTTCTAAACTCAGCACCAACACCAATACTAACTTTGTCCGAAAGTATTCTTGAAATATCAATGTTACCCACGTTGTGTGAAAATTTAGTTCCACCTGGATCAAAAGATTGCTGACTGTTTGCTCTGTACAATTCTGAACCTTCTGTTATTTCACCTGGATCAACTATTCCATTTCCATTGGCATCTATAAATGTTGAAGGAGAGTAAACTACGTTTCTGTTGTGCGATTGGTTCACTTTGTACGTTTGTAAGTTTCCACCCGTAGTAAAACTTGCGTCAACATTCCAATCGTTGATGTTTGATTTAAAACCTATTGTTCCATTGTAATCACTTAATAAACCTTCAAAAGTTGGTACATAACCGTCATAACCATTGGGGGTGGTTGGGTTATCTCCAGGAAAGAAGTCTGCTAAATAAGGAAAATCATCTACCGTTCTCCAATAAGGAGTTCTATAATTTGCAAAACTATTTACAGATTTATAAACGTAAGCTGCATTTGCGTACAATGAAGTATTGTCACTTAAATCATAACCAAAATTTACAGAGAACTTAGCTGCCGCCGTTTCTGGAGCACCATTAATATTATTCGCATCTGGATTACGTCCTAAAAACTCTTGAACATCTGCTATGTCTGCACCAAAATCAGCAGCTTCACCAGCTGCATTAACGGTTCCTGGTCTATTTGCCAAGTTTACCTTAGATAAATCAACGGTATAGTTTACAAAACCCTTGTCCTCATTTATAGATGAACCGTTATTTAGAGCAACGCCAAACATTTCTCCATCACCTTCAGAAGTGATACCTGTTCTTATTGTTGCGGAACCTTCATTAGGAGTATCTTTAAGTATAATATTCATTACACCTGCGATAGCATCTGAACCATATTGGGCAGAAGCCCCATCACGAAGTATTTCAACTCTCTTGATGGCATCGGTTGGTATTGCTGAGATATCAGCACCTGTTTCACCACGACCTGGAGAGGTTTGTGTGTATAAAAGAGCACTTAAGTTCTTTCTTTTTCCATTAATCAGAATTAAGGTTCTACTTGGCCCCATATTACGAATCTCGTATGGATCTAACAGGGAAGTTGCATCATTAACCGGGGTCTGCACCGTATTAAATGATGGAATTCTGTATTGTAAGGCCTTGTCAAATGTCATTTGCCCTGTTGACGTTAAGTCCTTGGCGCCAACAACATCTACAGGTAAAGGCGTATCCGCGTTACTTCTAGGAGCTGTTCTTGAACCCACAACGATAAACTCTTCCAATTGCATTCCTTCGGACAGTTTAACGTTAATTATGTTTTTACCAGCGACTTTTACTTCTTGGGTTGCAAAACCAATATAGCTAAAAACTAACGTAGCACCCTCAGCAACATCAATGCTGTAATTTCCATCAAAATCTGTGGAAGCTCCATTGGTGGTTCCTTTTTCAACAATGTTTACTCCGGCTAAAGCAACACCGGCGCCGTCAGTAATTTTACCAGAAACGCTACTTTGGATTTCTGAAACTAAATTCATCTCAGATAAACCGTTGTTCATAGCAGCAACCTTGACCAAAGCTGCTTTCTCAGCTTTTTTATGATATACCACATAGTACTTGTTCCCTAGGTATTCAAAATCAAAGCTTGTTTTACGTTCTAATTTATTGATTATTTTGTCTAGAACCGTGTATTCATAATCAGCTGGATTTAAACTCGTAGTTGCTACCAACTTAGGGTTATACGTAAAAAACACTTGGTGTTTTGAACTGATTTCTGTCAGAAACTCACTTAACGTGACTTCTTTTTCAAGATTTTCGGAGGCATGCAAGCCTATACTACTTATAAAGAGTAGTACCGCAAGCAGCGTTTTAATTTGTTTTTTTGAGTTCATAATGCATATAGTTTAAGTTAATTATTCAAGTTCTCTTGGATTAATAATGTGTTATTTTTGTAAATGATGCGCGTATTTGTAGCCAACTCAATGGCGGTGATGCATATTTCTAGATTTTGACTGGGAACACCACCGGTCATCAGAAGGTGTTTCAAATCCTCATTCTCGTATTCAACTTTTACACCGTAGGTAAATTCAATATTTAACATCACCTCTTTTAGTGCTATTTCATTAAAGGTGTAAGTGCCGTCTCTCCAAAGTGCATAGGGCGTAGTAACGGTTACTTTTGTATGTACTAGCTTTTCTGAATCCTTGGAAAACGTAACCAATTCTCCGGGAATCATTTTTTTCACATCTCCATTATCAAACTCCAGATGAATGGATCCCTCATCCAAAACCACATTAGTTTTCTTTTTTCTGGTGTTTACATGAAATTGAGTGCCTAAAACTTCAACTTTCAAATCCGCTGTTTGTACCCAAAATTTAGCGTTTGTCGCAGGAATTGGCTTTACTTTAAAATAGGCTTCTCCTTTGAGGAAAATCTCTCTTGGATTTTTGTTGCTGTACCTTATCTCAGAATTTCCATTTAAGACAACAGAGGTTCCATCGGTTAATTTTATATCCAGTATTTCTCCAAAGTTTGTTTTGTGTATGGTGTTCGTCGATTGTGCATAAACTTCTAATCCACTCCATGTGATCAAGAATAAAACAATTGCTGCGGAAGCTAAAGATAAAAGGGTTTTGGTCTTAAACCGGTTTCCTATGCTATGGTTTGCAGAGGTTTTGTTTGTTAACCTAGGTGTTATTTGAGCTAAGGCTTCGTTAACCTTCTGCTCGTTTGGGAATTTCTTTTCAAAAGTAATCCCTAAAATAATTGCCTTAGCAGTTTCTATGGTATGTATATGAGATGGATTATTCCTAACCCATGAATTCCAATATCCAATATCGTTTTTATTGGTATTCTTAGCCCAATTCACAAAAGAGGGGTCTTCTAATAATTTGTATAAAAATGTATTTTCTTCGTTCATGCGTAAGGTGTTCCACTATAAAGAGTCGAATACCTGCTCTTTATACCCTACTTTTTTAAGATTTTTTTAAGATTTCTGCAATGATTTGATTTTCAGACTGTTTGCGAAGTTTTATCATTGCTTTTTGTAGTATATTCAAAACACTTTGGGGTTTAATTTCCATTATTCCTGAAATTTCTTGGGTGCTCATGTCGCAGTAGTACTTTAAGTAAAT